>CAYWBI010000166.1:0-8299 GCA_964456445.1 uncultured Calditrichaceae bacterium | reverse complement strand
GTATTAAATAAAATTTCAAAAGGAAGAAAAATAATATTCATGTCTAAAGTATTTATCCTTGCGCTTGATGGTGTGCCATTTAGTTTATTAAGCCACCTGGCGGAAAGCGGTGTGATGCCCCATACCAGGGCCCTGATCCAAAAAGGCGCCTTCCGGGCAATGAATTCTGTCCAGCCGCCAATTTCATCCAGCGCCTGGGCCTCCTTTTTAACCGGGGGCCAGCCTGCGGAGCATGGCATCCTGGGTTTTACCGAGCGCAATCCGTGTACAATGGAGTGGTTTACCCCCGATGCCCGGCAGCTTAAAATGCCCACGCTGTTGCAGCTTCTTTCCAAAAAAGGAAAGCGTGTTTTTTCGATGAACGTCCCGATGACATCGCCGCCTACAGCTATAAATGGGGTCAGCATTGGCGGCTTTTTGGCCAGGGATTTGCAAAGTGCAACCTATCCATCAGAACTGGCCGGTTTTCTTATCCGGAATGATTATCGAATAGACACGGACGTATCCCTGGCTAAAAGTGATTTCAGGGCTTTTATTGCTGATCTGGAACAAACGCTCGAACGGCGGATCGCCATGATCCGGCATTTTTATCAACAGGAGAACTGGGATTATTTTATGGCGCACATCATGGAAACCGATCGGCTGCACCATTTTACCTTTGAATGGTGGGAAGAGGACCGCCCGGAAATCCGTGCCTATTATGAAAAGTTTTATACCCGGATCGATAAGCTGATCGGGGAAACAGTACAAAAAATCTCCAAGGATTCATCGCTTACTCTTCTTTCGGACCATGGCTTTACCACCCTTAAACAGGAGGTCTATCTCAACCGCTGGTTGTGGGAAAATGCGTATCTGCGTTTTACCCATCCCCACCCGGAAAACTTACATCACATTCATCCACAAAGTAGGGTTTACAGTCTTTATCCGGGCAGAATATTTATAAATTTGCAGGGCAGGGAGAAAAATGGCAGTGTGACGCCGGGCATAGCCTATGAACAGTTACGAAGAGAATTAAGAGAACGATTGTTGGGTATTAGAAGTCCACTTGACGGTGAACCGATTTTTACCGATGTTTTCAATGGCGAGGATATCTACGCCCGGCAGAAAAAAATTGAGCCCGAGCAAAACAGGACCTACGCAGATTTGTTGCTTATTCCCAAAAAAGGTTATGAACTTAAAGGGGGTCTCTGGAATAAACGCCTGTTTGACAAAAGCATCTATAATGGCATGCATACCTTCGACAATGCCTTTGTACTCTGCCAACCGGAAATGGAGCTTTCGGATGTCACGGATATCAGCCGTGTATTCAATCTGGTTATGAAAAATTTTGACCGTTATTAAGCCATTGTTAAAGATCTTTTTTTTGACCGGATAAGCATTCATGGTAAATTAATTTTATAAGAAAAAATTTAAATAAGATACTATCCATCTTTGAACAACTTGGCACCCATCCGGCGCTGGTGATGTCATCATTACTAAATAAGAAGACAGATCATCTTTATGAAAAACTGGTATGCATTATACACACGACCGCGCCATGAAAAAAAAGCGTATGAAATATTGGTAGAAAAAGGGGCGGAGGTTTTTCTACCCCTGGTGAAAGAGCATAAAATTTATGGCCAACGTAAAAAACTCGTTGAAAAACCATTGTTCTCCAGTTATTTGTTTTGTCGGTTTGAACATAAATACCGCATCCCAATCCTGGAAACACACGGGATCATTAAAATTGTAAATTTCAATGGTGTTCCCGCTGTTATACCGGATTGGCAAATTGAGTCACTAAAAATTTTATTGGAAAACCCACATCCATTTCGCCTGGAAAATTATTTAAGACCGGGAGATTTGGTGGAAGTAACCGGCGGACCCTTTAAGGGCATGAAAGGCATGGTCAAGATTATAAAAGGTGAATCGCGTCTGATACTTACCATTGAGGGCATTATGCAATCCATTTCGGTTGAAATGGATAGGGAGCAGATCAAATCATTAACGGCACAGGAGGTAAAATAATATGGCCATGGATGAAGCATATAAAAAGGCCATTCAACGTTTTGGCTATATCATTTCCGCGCTGTTTATGCTGGCAACCGGCGTTGGTGTCTTATTGCGCTGGGTGTATTCTCCTTTGGTGTTTTTACTGACCATGTATTTGTTGACAGGTAGTTTGTGGGCGCCCCAACTGATCCGGCCCCTATACGACCGTTTTGGCCGCAAATGGATCCCGCCCGGTCTGGGTGATGAAAAAAAGTCTGTGGATGATTCCCTTTTTCATGACAATTGATATATATTGTTCTTTTTGGTTCCGGTTTTGTAAGAGCGAACTTTAAATTTGATCCGAGCATAAATCCGGGAAGAACCACGCGGCAGGGGGAGTTGATTTAGGTAAGCCATAAAAAGATGCCGGGTTGTCCCCACAGCCCGGCATCGTAAAGGGAGAAGTGTCTGTACTTCTTCAGTTAATTAAGGCGACGCCTCCTCCCCGGTATTTTTTTAGTGCATTTTTTTTATGGGCAGATAAAGTGTTGTTCGGGTCCCATAATCTTGCTGGGAGGCCATCTCAATATAGCCATCCAAAGCTTTCATGATTTCCTCTATAATAACCAACCCCATCCCTTGATTGATATTGTTAAAATCGTATTTTTGTTCTTTCAGTTTTTCAAGTTGAAAAGGATCCATGCCGGGCCCATCATCAATAATAGAAATTTGTAGATACGGCTGGTCATCTAATTCATGAACGATTGTATTGCCCTGGGCTATATTGCATGCAGAAATGGAAATTTTTCCTCTCCCGGCCATCGCTTTTACGGAATTACTTAATATATTTTCCAACACCCGCTCAAATAACAGTTTATCGATAAACAAATTACTTAAATCCTGATATCCAGTATAACTCCATTCGATATGTGTCCCGCCAAGGATCGATTCTGCTATATCTTTTATTGATTCCCCCGGTTTAATATATAAGGGGGATTGTGCCTCGGGTTGTAATAATCTCCGATTTAAATTTAGGGCCAGCTCAGTTGAAATCTTTGCATTAACTAAGTAACTATGCCCTGAGCTTTCAGTTTTAATATCATCTTCCAGTAATTGCAGATAGCCATGGATTGCACTCAACATGTTGCGTAGGTCATGGGCAATTCCTTTTACAGAATTACTTATGGAGTTAGGCGATGAGTTCAGTTTTAAATTTGTTATAATAGAGTTATCCATTTCTTGTACCATCATGCACTTCTCCTTTAAATGAAAAGCAGTTATATCCACATTTTTTTTCTGCTAAAAGCAAAGTACATGCCAAAACTTAGTAGTACTTTACAGCACCGGTTTCAAGGTTTATTCTCTTTTCTATACTTGATAAATGGGGTGGTTTGCCCCACATCCGTAGCATACCCCGATGTCCTCAAATATTAAGCTTTTATACTTTTTCAACCGACTTGTTTACGATTCAATGAAATATATTTTAATGTTGTGTAAGCTTTGTTGGATATTTTGTCCGCAAGGATCAATAAGCCATGCAATGTATGGTTAACCCTTTGAGATATTTCCATATCTAAAGAAGATAGCCCATGTAAAAATGATTGCCACTGGCTATTTTCCGTGTCATAGGCTTCGGATAACTTGAGGGCGAAAAGAATACCTGTATTGTCTATCTCCATAGTTTGGATTGCACTTAGTAAGATTACTTTCTGATCAACTGTTAAATTACGCATGGTATATGGAATTAGATGAATCGCTAATAATTGAAGTTTTGGATTGTAACTGTTCCATAACTCTAAAAAAAGGATATCACTATTCAGATATCTGTTTTTTATTAAAACAGAAATATTCTCAGCGAGATTCAACAACCGATGTTTTGATAAAGTTACCCAGTGAGATTCTCTTTCTGAAAAATAGCTTGATAATGACTTAACCAATTCGACGCTATTGAAACAATCCGCCGAGCAGGTCCATTCTCTGTTCATACACTTTCCTGCACAATTTTAGTGTTTATACCGATGCAAATACAAATGACATGCCATATTACAGGAACAGGATAAAAAGGCTTACTATATGGATTAATAGGTTGGTTGGGATGTATAAATATCGAAAAAGAAGGGCTTATGCCCCATGGCTGGGGGATTTCGCACGATGTCTATTCGAGCTTGAATTTTTCCAATCGATAACGCAGTGTGTCTCGTGACAAACCCAGGAGTTTGGCCGCTTTGGTTTTATTACCCCGGGATTTATTTAGTGCGGAGACTATAAAGTTTTTTTCCAATTCTTCCAAATTTACACCTTCATCAGGTAGGGAAAAAATGACATTACTTTTTATATTTCTAAGAAGTATATCGTCCGCCTGGATAAGGCCGGTGTCTTTGAAAATCATGGTTTGTTCTATACAATTGCTTAGCTCACGGACATTTCCAGGCCAACTATGCTGACGCAGTTTATCTTGCGCGGATGAAGCAAGTCCCTTAACCCGCTTTTTAAATGAGCGGTTAAACTGATCGATAAAAAATTCTGCCAGCAGCAGTACATCATCGCCCATATTCCGTAGCGGCGTCATTTTTATGGGCACGATACTCAGGCGATAAAAGAGGTCTTCGCGAAAGGACCCTTCTTCTACTTCATTTTCCAGGTTTTTGTTTGTAGCGGTGATCAATCGTAGTTGAACCTTTTTTTCTTTATTGCTTCCAAGTGGCCGGAACTTTCGGGTTTCTAAAAATGATAATAATTTGGCTTGCAGGTTTAACGGAAGCTCTCCGATCTCATCGAGAAAAAGGGTCCCGCCATCGGCAGATTCAATAAGTCCGATACGGTCCGTTGCAGCGTTGGTGTATGCGCCTTTTACCGCTCCGAATAACTCTGCTTCAAGCAAGGTTTCGGGAATGGATGCACAATTAATCTCCACAAACGGCATTTCTGCATTGGGGGAAGCATTATGGATAACCGATGCCAGCATGCTCTTTCCCGTTCCGGTTTCGCCTTCAAGTAAAATGCTGGACGCATTTATCTGAGCGATACGTGGAATTATTTCTTTTAGCTTCGTGATTGAAGGACTATTGCCAATTATGCTGGATGCGGCCTGTTTGCTTTTGGTGTTTAGGCGGGCTTTTAAAATGTGTATTTCATTTTCTTTCTGGACGATTTGTTGTTTTAAAGCTGTGTATGAACTGACATCACAAAAGGTAATCAATAGGCCGCCTTTTTTATTTTCACAATGCTCAATTGTACATGTGTAAACAGTGTCATTTTTATTTATAAATGGTAAGGTTAAAGCGGGCGCTTTCTGCGAACTTATTTTGGTAAAAGTGCTTTCCAGACCAATAAATTCAGGGACAATATCGCAAATATTTTTTCCCTTCAAACTGGTTCCAGACATATTGAGGCCGGTAAATGAATTGCTATAAACCATAATCGTCAGGCGATCGTCCGTAAGCGCATAGGCACAATCTGTACGCGAAAGTATTTGATTTAGAAGTTCCATCAAGCGGAGATTATCTTTTGTGTGAGTTGGCAAAAACAAGTTTCTACGTTTTCCCCGGTTTTGGCACTGGTAAATAGGGCCGTTAAACCCAGCGTTTCAACTGTGCTTTTAAATAACGTAGTCCCGGGGTGTTTCGGGTTTATAATATCTGTTTTATTTCCTGCAAGCATGATAGTAGCCTGTGGGTTGATTTTTTTAAAACCGGTAATTATCGCTCCAAGCACATCTATTGTTTCCAAACGGGTAAGATCGGCAACGATTATAGCCCCCGAAGCGCCTATAAAGTAATTACTGTTCATATTCAATTTTGAATTAAAACCCTCAATGTCCCAAATCATAAGTAATGTTTCCTGAGCGTTTTGCAATGTAATTTTTTTCTGGGAAACTTTTACCCCGATGGTCGAAAGATAAGAATCATCAAATATATCATCTACAAAACGGCGAATCAGGCTTGTTTTGCCAACACCAACATCGCCAAGCAAACAAATTTTCTTTTTGATCAGAGACATATTATTCCTCTATATTAAAGTCTGCACGCCGCAGGGAAAGGTACCCCTTTGCTTTCTTGTTGGAAGTGAATACCTGTGCCCTCACTTGGATTTTGTCTTTTTGAAAATTGTTTTTTATCAGATAGTCCCGCACCATTCGGGCCCGGTCAAGCGCCAGTTTCCTGTTTCTTATTTTTGAACCGTCGGAATCGGCGGTACCCCGAATGATAAGTTTTTTAAAGTTACTATTTTTTAAGACCAATAGTAACCTTGACAAAAGTTGCCGGTTTTCAGCATTCAGAAGTGTGGAATTGGGGGCGAAGTACAGTGTATATTTTTTTAATTCCGCATTAGTCAGTACGCTTATCGGTTGAACTTTGATATGATTCCACAATAGGGGCAGCGATGATCTTTGTGCAAATAACCGTGCCACGCTGTATTGGATTTCCCGGGTTGGAACGGTTCCGACGAGATCAATTTTTTGCGAATCGATAATTACAGTCATCGTAGTGGCTAAACCAAGTTCACGTTCCACACTCCGAAGATTCTTTTGCAATATTTCCTGAGATGGTAAAATAAATAGCTGGGAATTATTTACGTCAAAATCAAGAGAGTCAAGAGCCTGAATGAGTTTTTTTCGGTCCTGTTCAAAAATCTGACCAGAAAGAACGACTTTGTTATCCAATCGCTTCATGGTAAAAAATGAGCCTGGCCTTTGTTGAAAGTGTTCGATCAGTTGGGTAAGTCTGGCAGAATTATCTCTTGATTTTGGCCAAAAGATAAATGTGGCAATAACAATTAACATAAGAGTTATTAGAACCAGAAGCCCTTTTGATGATGAGTGTCTGTCTTTTTTTAATGCCAGAGCGTCCTGAATCAGGGGTTCATTTACCGATTGGACAAATCCCGAAAGCAGGCTGTCGGCCTCCTTAAATGGTTGGGTTTCCCCTTGAAAGGCCCGTAAATCTTTATAAAAACGCAGGTGCAGTTTATGTTCAAAATCTTTGATAATATCCTGAAGCTTTATGCCCGGGTTACCAGAGACTACAAATGCCAGATATGCATATTTTCCATCTTCAATGATAATTTGCAGGTTTTGATATTGAATCTCATATAAAGCATTTTCATCATTGGAGAAGGCTGTTTTTGAAAATTCACGTATAGCAGTAAGCATACCACTGATAATATCTTCGTTCCCGGTTTCTCCCTGATCATATGAAGAATGTGCAAGCAGGATGCCGGTTTCCCGATGAATAAGAAAAACCTGTTCAAGTTGAAATGGTATTGACTCCCTTAAAAGGGTTGCTGAATCGATTTTTTTGCCTAAGCGGAAACTTTTGTTTACGATATTATCGATACGCTCATTGATCGCCTGCAATAAATTTTTCATTGCTTCGGATACCGATTTACGAACAGCCGAGCCAATAACGGGATAAAGCGCGTCGGCAATGTCATCCTTGGCCTCGGCGATTTGTGCCCGCAGGGCGCCGCCCATCACCGGTGCAAGCGCCTCTGCCATCACGTCTCTGGATTCCATGATTTTTTTATAAAGTAAATCCGCAATAATCGGGTCCAGAGTTTCCAATAAACGTTCTTTATCCGCAAGTTGGGAATAAAGATCATGCACTTCTGTCTCAAGCTGTGAAAGACGTTCTTTCTCTGCATTGAGCAGGATCGATTTTAATTTATCCAGCGCATCGGGAGAGGTGTCTTGTACCTTGGGATCAACCATGACAGAAACTATTTGTCCTTGTTGTCTTTAAGCTGAGTGGCCAGATTACTGAACATTTTGGCCAGATCGTTGCGTGCGGCTTTTGAGTCCTGCAGGGTCTCCAACCGGGAAACCAACTCATCCTTCAGGGCAGTGACCTGGTTTTCTATTGAAGCCATCGCTTTTTCTAAATTATTACCCAAATTTTTGCTTGCACTTTGATTGTTCTCCCTATCCACGGCCATCTGTGACAATATTTGCCGGACTTGTTCATCCATCTTTGCAAAACGATCATCCAGGGTTTTAAAGCGATCTGCAAATTTGGCCATCTCTTCACCAAAGATCAGTTGACGGATTTGGGAAATATCGTTTGTATTACTCATACAATATCCTTATTACAAGATTAATGTGTGATAAAATAATTAAATTGGAATATAGTTAGAAAGATATATCTTAATGTTTTATTTATTTGGTTGCAACTATCTGTTGAATATTTCAGACCATAAATATTGTCATGTCTAAGTTACATTTAAATAATTCTCAATTAGACTCTTCAATCGTTATGCATTTGAATATTTAAAATTTTAGGCTCTACTGGGTTTTGTGTGGGTAAATACTTAGATAGAAAGAAAATTCAGA
>CAYWBI010000165.1:0-8391 GCA_964456445.1 uncultured Calditrichaceae bacterium | reverse complement strand
GGGAACGGGCCAAGAAGGCTTTGCCCAAATACAAAGAGAATGGAAACGGGAAAAAGGAGAGGAAAAACAGGGTTGCCGGAACGAAAGGCACCCCGCCCACACTAATAACGTTTTATTAAACAGGCATCCAATCCGGTGATAAAGTCAATAGGTGGGCGGCGTAATAACCCACAAAACCTTGACATCCTTTTCACTGTTATTTTTAAAACCATGTGACCGAATGGAGCGGTACCAAAAACTATCGTCTTTTTTTACGATATATGTGGTTTTATCCACGGTAATTTCCAACTCACCGTCCAGCACAACGCCAAACTCCTCGCCTTCATGCGTATAAACCCCGCCGGAACCGCCACCCGGTTTTATAATTTCATAAAGCGCTTGAAGCTGTTTGTTTTTTAAATTTCTGACCAGTTGATACGATTCTATTTTTTCATCATGAAAATCTATACGTATTCGTTGCTCTTCACGCATAACGATGGTATCGCGATACTCGTCGCCATTCGCCAAAAACTCCGACAAGGTTACCCCCAACACATTAACGGCGCGCTTTAACAACGATATGGTAGGCGTAACCTCGCCGCGTTCAATTTTTGAAATGGCTGCATCGGTACAACCAGCTTTTTGGGCCAAAACCTTTAGGGTAAGTTTTTTTCCCTGGCGTAATTTTTTTAATTTTATACCGATTTCCTTTTCGGTCATTTCCTGCATTTTTAAATCCTTTATAAATGTAAACAATGTAACATAGCAAAAGCTTAATCAACATTTACATTGCAATCAAGCATTTAACATGATCATTTTAATGTTGGTCATTTCTTCAATAGCAAAACGCGCGCCTTCCCGTCCCAGACCGCTATCCTTAACGCCGCCGTAGGGCATTTGGTCCACTCGATAGGTTGGCACATCGTTGATCATAACACCACCCACATCCAGCTTTTTAATTGCTTGCAACATATGTCCGTAATTTTGGGTAAAAACGCCGGCCTGCAATCCAAAAACGGAATCATTCACCATCTCAACAGCCTGCTCAAAAGAGTTGAAGGGAATAACAGAGACCAATGGGCCAAAGGCCTCAAGACACATCACCTGCATTTGTGGAGTAACATCAACCAGTATCGTTGGTTCAAACATGCTGCCGGTGTGTTTACCGCCATTCAGTACTTTTGCCCCTTGTACTTCGGCCTCCCGCACCCAAGCTTCCAGACGAACGGCTTCATTTTCAGAAATGACCGGCCCGATATCTGTGGCCGCATCCAGTGGATCCCCCATTTTTTGACTACGTGTTGCATGCACAAATTTTTCAATAAAAGCATCCTTTATCTTTTGATGGACAAAAATACGCTGCACGGAAATACATACCTGGCCGGAAAAAGCAAAGCTTCCAATTACCACCCTAGGAACAACCTGTTCCAAATTGGCATCCGCGTCAATAATCACACCGGAATTAGATCCAAGCTCCAGGGTTATCTTTTTTAGACCGGCCGTCTTTGTAATATATTTGCCTACGGCCGGGCTTCCGGTAAAAGTAATTTTTGCAACCCGTTCATCCTTTACGATTGCCGCGCCAACCTGAGAACCATTGCCATACACCAGTTGTACCGCATCCTGCGGCAAGCCTGCTTCTAATAACAATTCCACCAATATTTGTGACGAACCGGGCGTATTAGAAGCCGGTTTAAGCACGACTGTATTTCCCGCGGCAATGGCCGGTGCCAGCTTATGGATGACCAGGTTAAGCGGAAAATTAAAGGGGGGAATGGCTGCTACCACGCCAACGGGAACACGCATCCAAAACCCTAAACGTCCCTCCGAACCGACGGAGGCATCCATGGGAACCGTTTCACCATGGATGGATTTGCAAGCCTCGGCTGCAAATTTTAGATTTTCCATACCGCGTTTTACCTCGCCCTCGGCCCATTTGCGCGGCTTCCCGGATTCCAGGATCATCGATCGCACCATCTTTTCCTTGTTGTCCGCCAAAAGCAGAGCTGTTTTTTCCAGGATAGCCGCCCGCCGGTGAATGGGCATCTCGGCCATTAGTGAACGATGGGCAAAAGCGTGGGCAACGGCGCGTTCCACCTGCGCCGGGCTTGCCTGGGGCAAGGCACCCAATACATCGTCATTATATGGATTGCGGACTTCAGCCGTTTTTTCGCCCGTAATCCATTCACCGCCAATAAACATTTTATATGTGTACATCATTTTACCTCCTAACAATAAACGCTGTTCTTTAAATTTTATGTTTATCGAATCAATAAAAGTTTTTTTGTGATTTGTTCATTACCGGCTTTAACGGTATAAAAATAGATACCCTGAGGCAATGAGCGGGAAAAATCGCCGGCGCCATCCCAAAGAAGTGCGTGGCGGCCCGCCGATAACAAGCCGGCATCTAAAATCCGTACCGTTTGTCCCAGTATATTCATTATTCGCACTTTAACCCGCTGTGACCGCTGCAGCTTAAAAACAAAGGAGGTTCCTTCATGTCCAACATCAACCGGATTAGGCTGATTCGGCATCACATCCAGGTTCATTTTTTGCGGATATAAGGAATTGTTTTTATCCAGGGCCATTACATTTTTATGAAAACGAACCGCATCAAATAGTACCCGGCTTCCTATGGCACCTTCCGCAACCACGTCTCTCAGGATAAGAGCGCAGTTTGCACCGCGTGGAAGCCGGAGCGAGGCGATGGTAAAAAAAGCATTCGTTATAGAATCCTGCGGCGCGGTAATGATTTGTTTTTTAGCTGTTCCCCCCAGCTGCCGGATATACAGTTCATAGGAAGCCTTATTTATGGCGCCGGAAACCGCGGGTATAAAAACCTGAATATCATAGAAGGCATCTTCGGGCAATTCCGGAACCCACATGGCAAAATGCCTGCTTTGCTTACCAGGTAAAACCGCCGGAACAGTCCAGGCATCGTTGTTATATCCACTACTCAACCGTTGCCAATCCGGACCATAAAAACGGGCAAAACCATTATCTCCGTCATCAATCAGTTCCGCCGATTTCCATAGCCAAATACTGCTGTTATTACGTAAGTTTTTTATAGGATCTACCGTTGTACCCCACCAGCCATATGGATCGACGACCCAGCTTTTATCCTGATCAAAAAAATAAGCGTCTTTACGAATCTCAAAATGGATATGAGGAACACCGGCGCAACCGCTATCACCGCAATAACCGATGGTATCGCCTGTTGATACCTGCATGCCCTCGCTTACAGTCAAAGGCGGGTTCATATGTAAATAGGTGGAATAATACCCGTTATGATGATCGATAATAACCACGCCCAAATCCCCGTTAGGCGGATGACCGTTGGGACAAGGCGAAACCCCCGGTTCAAACCTGGCCCAAACAACCGTTCCCGGAGCGGCAGCCAAAAGCGCAATGCTCTTGGGCATCCAGATATCCGCCCCGCTGTGTCCATCATAGCACGTTTGGCCGCCAATACAGGTTATGGCCGGCGGGTCGGTACTGGTTACGCTATCGCCATCCAGCCGGATAAACAGATAATTGGATGTTTGTGTTGGATAATAATGATCCACGGATGCATGAATGGGATATTGTTCATCCGCAGGCGGTACATAGGGCTGTATTTCCAGAAAAGGTTTTGTGTTTTGGCCCCATAACCCGATAGCAGAAAAAAAAACAACCAATATAATAACGAAACGGTTCATCATTCCGTAATCTCCAAAATATCGCCCAGGATGCTTAGAGCGCGCGTCATCTGCTTGTCGGTAATTACCAGGGGCATCAATGCGCGTAAAACATTGCCATAGGTTCCCGCCGACATGCTAATCAATCCATGTCGATAACTTTCTTTCACAATAGCCGCCACCCGTTGCGGATTGGGCTCCCGGGATGCAGCATCTTTTACAAATTCCACACCCACCATGGCGCCAAGGGCTCTTACATCACCGATAACTGAATATTCCTTTTGCCGGTCCCGCCAAAAACCGGTTAATTGTTTGCCCAATTCTGCAGCACGCTCGGCAAGGTTTTCCCGTTCATAAATATCGATTGTTGCCAGGGCGGCAGCGCAAGCTACGGGATTACCGGAATATGTACCGCCCAGTCCGCCAACCTGAGGCGCCTCCATTAAATCACTTCGTCCGCAAACAGCGCTAAGCGGCATACCCGAAGCCAGCGACTTACCTAGCACCATCAAATCGGGCTCAACCCCAAAATGCTCTATGGCAAACATTTTACCCGTCCGGCAAAATCCACTTTGAATTTCATCGGCAATAAAAACGATTCCTTTTTCTTCACAAATTTGTTTTAAGGCCGGTAAAAATGCTTTTGGCGGAACGATAAAACCACCTTCGCCCATCACAGGTTCAATAATAATCGCAGCCACTTTTTCCCCGGCAACCTGTGTGCGGAAAAATTCATCAAAATAATCAAAATATGTTTGGGGATCCTCCGGCTGCGCAAAACATTCCGGCATGCGGTAAGGATAAGGATAGGCCGCGCGATAGATTTCCGGTGCAAAGGGCCCGAACCCTTCTTTATAAGGCTTTTCCTTTGCTGTTAGCGTCATGGTCAGCAAGGTGCGGCCATGAAACGCGTGGTCAAAACAAATCACGGCATCCCTTCCGGTGGCGGAACGCGCAATTTTTATGGCATTTTCCACCGCTTCGGCGCCACTGTTAAAAAATAAGGACTTTTTTTCGAACATTCCCGGAGTAAGCTGATTTATGCGTTCTGCCAGTCGTATATAGGGTTCGTACATCATTACATTAAAACAGGTATGGATATATTTTTCACTTTGCTCGCGAATGGCCCGCAGCACCGTTTCCGGACAATGACCTGCGTTCAACGTACCAATACCGCCTGCAAAATCAATGTATTCATTTCCATCCGTATCCCAAACAAGGGCGCCGGCCGCACGCTCCACAGCGAGCGGCGTTACATGGAATGGCGCGCGCGGAATGGCTTTGATACGGGCATCCTGTAGTTGGGTTGAAATATCGGTATTTATCATGATTGTACCTCGCTGGATTTATAAAACCTGTTTTTAAATTTTTTTTGGAAAAGAAACCGTTTTTAAATCTTTAAAACCCGCGCCTTTGCGAATGCCTTGTTCATAAACGGGAAAATGGCCCTGATACGACTTAAATTGTTTTAAAATCTGAGAAACACCGGCAGTCCCATATTCCCGTGTGGTTTTAACCAGATCCATGTCAAGCGCTTCAATCATAACCGCTGATTCGGTTTCCACCGATTGCAGAATCCGCCCATTCGGGTCGGCCATCAGGGAACGGCCGTTTCCGCCAAAACCCGTACCATTGACATCAATAAAATAAAACTGGTTAAAAATAGCATTTGCCCTGGCCAATATCGTTTCCTGCGCCCTATCCGCAGAGGCCGTCATGGTGGGATGCAGAATTACCTCGGCGCCCATCCAGGCCAATGTCCTGCATACCTCAGGAAACCACATATCGTAACAGATACATAATCCAAAACGACCGGCGCCCGGTACATCAAACACACAAAATTCATCGCCGGGGGTCGTTTCTTCCAAGGGCTGCCAGGGGAAAAGTTTGCGGTATTTTGCTTTTATATTTCCCTGAGGATCAATGGCCACAGCCGTATTGTAAATATGTGCACCGTCCTTTTCGTATAAAGAGCCGGGAATCAACCATTTACCATACTTTTTGGCCAAAGCACACAACTGTCCCGTTAATAGCCCGGGGATCACTTCTGCCTTTTTTTTCCAGGCGGGAAAAGGTGATCCGTACAAACATAATTCACTGAACAGAATCATTTCCGCAAAAGGATAAGCCTGGGCAATAAAGGCCACGGAATCCCGCATGTTTTGCAGATTTCGCTCCATATCATTTTGGTGTACGTACATCTGCACCCCGGCGATGGCAAATTTACGGTTCATATTTTCTCCGTCTTCATTGTTATTTTCAAATTATTACCGCATTTAAAAGTGTCCGCGTATAGTCTGCTTTCGGGCTGGCCAAAATTTGATCGACCCTGTTTTCTTCTACAATTTGCCCGTCTTTCAGGATAATCATTCGTTGTGCCAGCCAGGCCAAAACAGAGATATCATGCGAAACGATGATATAGGTAAGGCCATCATGTTCCTGTAAGTCTTTTAATAAATTTAATATCTGGGCCTGGATGGAAACATCAAGCGCCGCGGTTGGTTCATCCAGAAAAACCAACGCCGGTTTAAGCATTATTGCGCGGGCAATGGCTGCTCGTTGTAACTGGCCGCCACTTAACTGAGCCGGATGAGAATCCAGCAGACTTTCTTCCAAACCTACCCTGGCCGCTGTTTCAACAACGACTTCACGGCGTTTTTTCGATGAGCCCTTATGGGTTAGCACAAGCGGCTCTTCAAGGGAACGGAATAAATTCCATCTCGGATCAAAGGATAACCGCGGTTGTTGAAAAACAATGCCTATTTTTTGATAATATGATTTTAAATTCTTCATTTTATTTAAAAGCTCACCATTAAACCATACCCGCCCGGACAAGGGTTTTTCCCGGGCTGTAAGTAGCCGGAGTAATGTGGATTTACCGGCGCCGGACTCCCCGGCCACAGCCAGGGTTTCACCCGCAAAAACATCAAAGGACGCAGTTTTTACAACATCAACGGTGTGCCGTCCCCTGCCATAAACCTGTGTCAGTCTTTCTGCTTTTAATAAGATGGATTTCTTTTTATCCATTTTGATTTTCCGTATATAAAAAACAAGCGGTTTTTCCATTTTCTATATTCTGCAAACGTGGTACCGCCACAGCACATTGCGGCATGGCGCGTTCACATCGCGGTTCAAACTTACAACGCTCCATATAGGCCCCGGCCGCGGGCGGCGTTCCCGGAACAGAATATAGTCGTTTCCCTACCTTTCCCAACCCAGGACGGGCATTGAGAAGAGCCCGGGTATAAGGATGTTTGGGATCATCCACAATTTTTTTTACAGGTGCATATTCCGCTACTCTGCCACCATACATCACAAGGGCATCATCCGCCAGACGTGCAATTACATCCAGGTTATGCGAAATTACCATCAACGCCATGGCATTTTTGGCTCGTATTTTTTCCAGCAATTCAATAATCTGTACCCGGATCAGTGCATCAAGGGCCGTGGTAGGTTCGTCGGCTATCAGCAATTCCGGCTCCAGGCTTAAAGCCATCCCAATCAATACACGCTGTAACATTCCCCCGCTAAGCTGATGTGGGTACGCCGCAAGAATACGCTTGTTTTCGGTTAGTTCAACTTCATTTAAAAAATGACCGGCCCGTTCTATGCGAACCTTCCGGGGTTCCGAAAAATGAGCGCGCAATACTTCATCCATTTGCCGTCCGATGGTTTGCACCGGGTTAAGCGCCGCCCGCGGATCCTGAAAAATCATGGCTATTCGCCGCCCGCGGATGGCTTCCATTTGCCGGGCGGACAAGGATAACAGATTCTTTTCTGCAAAAATTATTTTACCCTCTGCCACCCGTACGCCTTTTGGCAGCAATCCAAGCACGGCCCAGGCCGTCATTGATTTCCCGCTTCCGCTTTCACCAAGGATACCCAATGTACGACCCTTATACAGATGCATGGAAATATCATCCAGCAGGGTTATCGTCCCGGCCTTTACCGATAATTTTTCTATGGACAATACGGCGTTGTTCATACATGCCCGCCCTTCAACAACCGGCTGCGAAGCGCCTCACCACTCAGGTTAAAAGCAAAAACCGTTATAAAAAGCGCCAGCCCCGGAAAAAAAGCCGTCCACCAGTAATCTAAAAAAGTAGCCCGTGATGCCGTGATCATTAATCCCCACTCAATGGCCGGCGGCCGGGCGCCAAATCCTATAAAGCTTAGACCGGCCACGGCAAGAATAGCATAGCCCATATCCAACGTTGCCTGTACCAAAACCGGCGCAAGGCTATTGGGCAAGACATGCTTTAATACAATATAAAACTCCGAAGCCCCGGCGGTTTTAGCGGCTGTTACATAGGGCAGTTGCCGTACCACCAAGACCTGTGCCCGTAAAATTCGTGTGTACCATGGAAACCAAGAAACAGCAACGGCAATAATGGCATTCCGCAAATTAGGGCCCAGGGCCGCGGCCAATATGACTGGTAATAACAATGGCGGAAAGGCCAAAAAAACATCACAAGTACGCATAATTAAATCATCTGCCAACCGGCCTTTAAAGCCCGCCACCAAGCCCAGTGGCATGCCAATTAACAAGGCAATGCCCACCACACCAATCGCCGCAAGCAGAGATAAACGCGCGCCAAATAAAACCAGGGAAAAAATATCCCGCCCCAATGAATCCGTTCCAAACAAATGGTGAATCGATGGAACAAGCAGCCGGGTTTCAAAATGCATCACATTGCCTGCATCCTGTGGAAAAGGCGCCAGCCAGCCGGCAATT
>CAYWBI010000164.1:0-8439 GCA_964456445.1 uncultured Calditrichaceae bacterium | reverse complement strand
CCGCCCTGAAGGGCGGGGTTAGTCAGATGCGGCGCTGTACCCTTGAGTCCGGATGTTTTCATGCCAAAAGCCAATTCCCGGCCCCCAATTATCCACTATTAATTTGACAACCCTGTTTTCTTGTCTTCTGAATTTTCTTTCTATCTAAGTATTTACCCACACAAAACCCGGTAGAGCCAAATTTTCAAACAAATGTAAACCATAATATTTATTTATTTTGAAATTTTGGCAGATATAAAGGCAGTTAATTGAAGTGGCTTCTTTGTGTTGTCTTCTTTAAATTGTTTTTGATGAATATACAAAACTTTGAAATTTAATTTTGATAAAAGATTAGGAAAGAGTGATGGTAAAAAAATGTAAAAGCGCTCTTGAAGCAGTTTCAATTATTAAAGATGGGGAGTTTATCTGGACGCATTCAATGGCAGCCACACCGGTGGTTCTGCTGGAGGCGCTTTATCAACATGCCCTGGATAAAAAAGACATAACCCTGATGCAATTGCATACCGAGCAACCCCATTATGAAGGTATGGATAAACTGGAAGGCCATTTGCGTAACCGCTGCTACTTTGTGGGGGCACCGACCCGCGCCCAGGTGCAGGCGGGCAATGCCGATTATATACCGGTTTTCCTGTCCGAAGTTCCTGCACTGTTCCGAAGGAATTATCAACGGGTAGATACGGTTCTGGTGCAGGCATCGCCACCGGATAAACATGGCATGTGCACACTTGGCGTCTCGGTGGAAGCTACACCCGCGGCCATCGAGAAAGCCACCAAAGTGGTGGCCCATATCAATCCCAATATGCCGCGTACCCACGGTGACTCTTTTTTCCCCTATGAGCTTTTTGACGCCGTTTACGAAGAAGCAACGCCAATCTATGAAGCGAAACCGCATCCACAGACAGAAGTTACCAAAAGAATCGGCAGGATTATTTCCGATATGGTCGAAGACGGCTCTTGTTTGCAGATGGGGATAGGCGCCATACCCGATGCCGCCTTGTCCACGATGACCCATCATAAAAATTTAGGCATCCATACCGAGATGTTTTCAGATGGCATCCTTGATCTTCTTGAGCAGGGCGCTATCACCAACCGTTTAAAAGCCAAACACCCACATAAGGTGGTGACCAGTTTTGCTATGGGCTCGCGCCGCTTATATGATTTTGTGGATGATAACCCGGAGGTTGTATTTCTTGATGTGGCTTATACCAATAATACCCATGTTATTCGCCAAAATTCAAAGGTCGTTGCCATAAACAGCGCCATACAAGTGGATCTTTCAGGTCAGGTGTGTGCGGATTCGGTGGGGATAAAAATCTATTCGGGCGTTGGGGGGCAAATGGATTTTATTCGCGGCGCAGCCCTTTCGGAAGGGGGTAAGGCAATCATCGCCCTGCCGTCCACAGCAAAGAACGACAGTATATCACGTATTACCCCAACCCTTATGCCCGGGGCCGGTGTTGTGACGACACGGGCGCATGTGCATTATATTGTCACCGAATATGGCGCGGCTAATCTCTATGGCAAAAGTGTACGTGAACGGGCCGTCGCGCTTATTAATATTGCCCATCCCAAGTTCAGGGATGAACTTGCCCGGGCGGCACGGGAAACCTGGGGCCTGCATATTTAAGGGATTTATATAAACGTGATTGTCTTTTTATCCATCCTAAGCTTGATGCAGCCCGGCGTCGGCCCAGGCGTTAAAACCCCCGGCGAGATTCGTAATACGTTTAAACCCTGCATTTTGTAAAAGGCTGCATGCCGTACTGGAACGATCGCCCCCCGCACAATGCATAACGATGTGCCGGTCTTTTTCCAGCTCATTTAGTCGTTGGCTTAAATATCCTAATGGTATATGAACGGCACCATCTATATGGTTCTCTTTATACTCGGCCAATCCGCGTACGTCAACAATGGTACAATTTTTTTCCTTGTGAACCGCATTTAATTGTTCCGCTTCTATATGATCCAGCTTTTGCATCGAATGTTCCTCGATCCAACCATCCACATCACAAAAAATTCCGCTTAGATTGTCCAGCCCGACCCGGATAAGTTTTCGGCTAAGTATATTGATTTGTTCCCGGTCGCAGATAAGCGCAAACGGCTTGTCATAATCCAGCAGCCAACCGGCCCAGTTGGAAAATGCATTATTATTCTGGATATTGATGGTTCCCGGAATATGACCGTAGGCATATAACATTTTGCTGCGGGTGTCAACAACAGTCATGCCCTTTTCAAGCGCATTCTTTAATTGAGTGTTGTTCCATTCATCCACAGCCGGTATGTGTGTGAGCAGGGAGCGCTCCATCTTATTGAGTTTCTTCATCATTGCGAAATAGAGCGGGGGTTCCGGTTGCCCATCCAATAACTCGTTTATGAAATCATCCTCCCGGTCTGTATCATATTGGAGCGCCCAGTTATATGATTTCTCATATCCCACGGTGGAAACAGGAACCGCGCCCAGTGCTTTTCCGCATGCCGAACCCGCGCCATGGCCGGGCCAGACCTGCAAAAAATCCGGTAAGGCTTTGAACTTTTTCAGGGATTGAAACATTTGTTTGGCGCCAATACGCTTAGTTCCAATGAGACCGGCCGCTTCTTCCAATAAATCCGGTCTGCCCACATCGCCGACAAACACAAAATCCCCAGTGAATATCATAGCAGGTTGCGTACTGGCCGGGGTATCGGTCAACAAAAAGGATATATGCTCCGGTGTATGTCCCGGTGTATGCAGACATTCAAACTTGATGTTGCCGATCATAAATGTATCACCGTCTTTCAGTCCCAAATGTGGAAACTGGTAGGACCAATCCGTGCCACCTTCGTCCGATAAGCGTAACCGTGCTCCGGTAACTTTGGCAAGTTCGCGGCTGCCACTTAAAAAATCGGCGTGAATATGGGTTTCCGTCACATCCGTTATATGAAAATTCCGTTCCCGGGCAATATTTAAATAGGTGTCTATATCACGTTTTGGATCGATGACGATAGCCTGTTTAGTGGCCTGACAACCGATAAAATAGCTGGCCTGGGCCAAGCCTTCTTCGTAGATTCGTTCGAAATACATATCTTTTGGCTCCTATTGATTTTATATGTGCAGCGGGAAAAGCAAACGAAATTTCTATGGCAGTTTTTAAATTGTTTAAGATATTTTCGCAGTTTTATATGTTATAAGCGCTTAACATCTGTTGTACCTGGTTAAAGTTATTGATACTTTTGCTTGTAAAAAGTTACATTTTCGAATAAGTTTATCATCATGGATGGCCGTGCCCCCGACCGGCAAAGTTGGAATATCCTACCTGGGATAGGAACAATTTTAGGGCAGGGGAAGGGTATAAGCCTCGGTCTCAGGAGGTCCATGGCTTTTCCATCCATTTCACAACATAATTTTTTAAGTGATGATAACATGATCCCTTTGCGTTGGATAAAATTTAATTTTATATATTTTATAATTGTGGCCCTACTTGGTGTGATCATGCGCAGTGTGATGCTTGGGCTTAACCTGATGCCTTATGATCACCTTTTGCATACCCATTCGCATATCGCCTTTTTGGGCTGGGTTTATCCCAGCTTGTTTATTTTGCTGGTCAATCGTTTTCTTACGGCTGAGGCAGTAGGACGCTATCGTTTTAAACTACAATATATCCTGACCCATCTGCTTATCCTGGCTATGTTGATTGCCTTCCTGTTACAGGGCTATGCTTTTTATTCAATTCTTTTTTCATCATTGTTCCAACTCCTAAACTATATTTTTGTGTTCACTTTTTGGAAGGCTCTCAGACGATCTCCCGGCAAGCGTATGGCTGTATATTTTTTACGGATTGGCTTGCTGGCCCTGGCGCTATCCACCTTTGGGCCGTGGACGGTCGGGGCGTTAAAAGCCAATGGGCTGGGCGGATCTCCCTTCTATAAAATGGCGATATATTTTTATCTGCATTTTCAATACAATGGCTGGATCATCTTTGCCTTAATGGCGCTATTCTTCGCCCGAATGGATAAATTCGCGCAGTACCGGACTAAACAGGCGTTTTCATTTTTCATTTTATATACCCTGGCCTTGCTGCCGGATTATTGTCTTTCGCTTTTGGGTCTGTTTGATGGGGTCTGGCTAAATTGGCTGGCGGGGCTGGCAGAGTTTCTGCAGATTCTGGCGCTGATGTATCTGCTGCCTTTTATCTGGCGAATGCGGAAAAATATATTCTCTGAAATGAGCGGGTTCTGGCCGGTCGTGCCTGTATTTATAGCTGGGCTAGCGCTGGTTATAAAAATAATTTTACAGGTTTTTCCACTGCTGCCTGTTTTACAGGATGTCGCATTTAATAATCGCGGCGTGATTGTATCCTTTATCCATTTGGTGATGTTGGGTGTTGTAAGCAGCTATTTATTGGCCGAGATTCTGGCGTCTGGCCTGATTAATGCGAACACTAAACGTGTGCGCAGCGGTCTGATTCTTTTTTACAGCGGATTTGTGTTTAGCGAGTTGCTGCTTGGGTTTGGCTTTTTATATTTCCCCGCTGCATATTTTGAATTATTGGCAGCTTTTACCTTTGTTATGTTCCTGGGGCTGATCTTTCTTTTTAGCGGATTTGTAAAAAAGAAAGGCAGCTCGGCCTCGGAAGCTTGATCAATAAGCATCAATTTAAATAAATTTCAAATTAGGATTTTGGACTGTATAGAGTCCATTTTTAGACCATATTTGCCAAAACACAATAAAATATTCTTGAAACGGGAAAGAGGGTTGACAATATGTATCAAGTTGTTTAAAATTCTACCCGACTTGAAACAGAAATTAAATTTGTAATTTTTTTGGGGCGTCGCCAAGTGGATAAGGCACTGGACTCTGACTCCAGTATTCCTAGGTTCGAATCCTAGCGCCCCAGCCCCAAATTTTAAGATTTTAAATAAAATCGGTTCAGGAACCGTAATCCCCGTCTTATTTTATTATTGTGACATGCTTTGCTACAAAGTTTTCCTGATGCATGTGACCGAACAGTTCAACGACTTTGGCGTTCATTAAAGCCGGCGATGCGGGTTCTTTCACCGTAACAATAGCAAAATCATTGTTCTTATCCTTGGTATAAAAAGATATAATGTTTTTATTACGGTCTTGTTTATAACCTTTTGAATGGTCCATGTACACCTTTACCGACTGATTGATCTCACCACTGGCCCGCACTTTGTCAAAGGAACCGATTTCATCCGACGGCAAGAGGATATAAATGGTATATAGTACAAATACTAAAACGACCGGGATCGCAACTTTTGTTAGATTACTCATAGTCTCATTTCTTTTTCAGTTTGTGATTTTAAATAAACTAAGACCAGCCGGTTAATAACTCAAATAAAACTTATATTCAGGGATGTGTCAGCTTTCTATGATTTGTTCTATGAGGACATAGTGATTTAATATCTTAATCAATGGTTCCTCCTATAAGTTTTAATGCCGTTATCAGCTTGTCCATATTCATTTTATTCAAATTAGATAAAATTTGCCGGCTTACTAAATTTAGGCTTGTTGAAGCCTCGCGTAATATCCGCTCACCCGCGGTCGATAATTTAACCAGGCTTACCCTGGCGTCACGCTTATTCGATTCCTTATGCACCAGCCCTATTTTTTCCATAGGCGCGATGATGCGTGTAATACCCGAAGCGGACATGGAAACCTTTTCGGCAAGGTCGATCCGTCTCATTTTTTTCTCTATGGCATGATCTAAATGAAAAAGTATCATAAATTCGCTAAAACTAATGCCATGAAAACTCAACTGAGCATCCAATTTCTTTACTATACCTGCATGAACGATGGAGTAGTTCATACAAAACTTTGTGTACTGGTTTATATCCTGCATAGTTTAATCCTTTATTAATGATTGAGCTGTCAAATATATGTAAACTAATAACAGCAGTCAAATAATAGGAATGGGTATGGTTTGGTCTGATAAAGTCTGGGAGTTTTTGTAAAAAAGTATGCGCCGTAAACTGCGCGGGAGAAGTGGGTATCTCTCTGCTTTTTTATGATTTAAAAAGTATGCGCACGTAGTGAAACACTCCCAGATGTATTGGGGGGTCTATGCCGGGAACCGTGGACGGGGATGGTGGAATGAGAAACGCAGCCCGGTCAAATGGCAGGATCGATATACTTTATTAGACATTGAATTTCGTATTTTAAGCTATTCCACAGTCCTACTCTGAATTCTAAATAAGCCTCCAGAAATTCCGAGCAAAGCAAATCCATTAACAATAACAGGCGGAATAGAACCAGTTGAGATAAGAAAAACTTCTGCAATAATGCAAGAAGCAATAACCACAGGTGCAGAAATAAATTTGCTAAATTTCTCAGATGGATGAATATAAGGTTTGTACAAATAAATGGAAGCAGCTGTTATTATTACTGCTAAAATTGTCAAGAACGCCGAAATTGGATTGACCCATTTCTCCAAAACTGGCCAAATGCTGCCCGTGCCTTGTGAGACAACGCCATATATTATAAACATTACACCAGAAAAGCCAAGGAAATTAAAAAATTTCCTCAGTGAGATTGCCAATAAGCTGGAACTTTTTTCTATCATTTGATCTATGTTTACATCATTCACTTTTACTTGCTCATATAGGTCTAACCCCTAAACTCTGCAGTAGGTCCAGCAACTTAAACTTGCCTATCAACAAAGCTCAGAAAACAGCATAGGAAATCCAGATGAAATAATCAAGGCATTCTACTAAAGGCTATCCCAGGTCCTTTTGCTTTACTGATGAATATTTAAACGATACGAAGATGCCCGGCGGCCGGGTCCAAAAGAGGTATGTTGCAGCGCAGCGGAAATCCTGCTGCCTCGGGGAGGCACTGGCTCAGAATCCTGGCGCCTTTGGGGTAATGCGTCTGGCGCAACGTTTCTATGTCTTATTTTGTCATGCCCAATTTAGCGCTCACGTATTTCTCTAATACAACCGACAATTTCGTCAGAGGACAATTGCAAATTAATTCCACTTACATCCAATGGTGATTTGGAAGAATTTACCGGGCGAACCATAAATGAAGAACCATCCTTTCTTTTTATCAAAATTTCTCCTTCTTTTTTGGTATTGTCCAAAAGAGTGGCTAAATTTTGTCTGGCTTCACTATAGGTATATGTAATCATTGTTGCACCTCTAATATTTTTATTTTCATTTTTCTGCCATTTTCTATCATGTGTTTATCGATAGATAGGAGTGGTACTTTTAAATTTTTTGCACAAAGGAGGAAATAAACATCATACGCATATAGATTATATTTATCCGATAACTCAAGAACAGAATCCAAGTTAACATCGTGTGCTTTAATAGGAATTTTTCTGTACGCATTCAAGGCCAATTTTGCTTGTTCCAGCGTAATTCTGTTGCGACGAAACATTGCTGAAAAAGCATTCCCTATTTCCCAATGTAAGGATGGAGGGGCAATAAGCTCAGCATTTTTTGTAAGTTCTATTAAATGACTTTTATGTAACTCATTTGTAATTACGGCAACTATTACAGAAGTGTCAACTACTATTCTCACACAAACTCCCAAGTGTAGTACAATTGTACATGAAATATAAGAATATATGGGGTGATGTCAAATAATAATAGGGCAAGGCGATTAAACATCTAAAACCAGTGGTAGGTCCAGCAACTTAAATTTACCTATCAACAAAGCTCGGGGAACAGCACGGGAATTCCGAATGAGATAATCATTAAATTATTTTAGAGGCTATTCCAGGCCAAATTACTTTGCAGATGAATATTTAAACTACACGCAGATGGCCTGTCCCTAATCATGGTAAGGGCGCAATGCTGCTATACATTATTTTGTTTAGGTGCAGTAATAAAACCCAGTATTCGAGGTGAAAGTCATTTAAAAACAGAAGTTGCCAGAAAACCACATAATGGATATCTGTAGGTTGGCACCTATAAACATCACAACCAATTAAGAAATATGTATTTTTTCAATAATCCATTCTCGGAGTAAAACATCACAACCAATCTCTATAGCGTTAACGTTTTTTTAACTGCTTCGATTTCTTTGGGGCATAGGTGAATTTTTAGCGTTTTCCGATCAAAAACTGGTTCTGAGACTTCTTCCAATTGGTCTTTAAAATCAGTAAGATCATGTTTATTCCAAAATTTAGCTAAATCTTGAATCAAATCAGTCTGTGGAATCTCTTGAGTACTCATTGTTTTATCCACTTTTTATAACGACGTTTTTCTTTGTCAGTCATTGGTCGGACGGTAACTGGATATGCGTTACCGTCAAGGAATGCAATCACAACACAGAACAGATGTCGGCTGGAGTCCGTCTGACCAAGCATATAGTAATCAGGGTTTTCCCCTTCAGATTTTACAAGTTGAATCAACGCTTAACCAAAACAATCTTACTCAACTTCTTCAGGTCGTATCGCATACCGCGCAATATGATCAATTCTGTCTTGTACCCAA
>CAYWBI010000163.1:0-8496 GCA_964456445.1 uncultured Calditrichaceae bacterium | reverse complement strand
ACTAGTAATGATTTGATCTTGTAACGGTGCCCAAAAAATCAACGTACAAATATTCCAGGGCTTTTATAACTATTTCCCTAAATCCACTAATACAATAAGTAGCTGAATCCTATTGAAATTTTAGGCAATAGTTTCGGCTGATTGATTGCCTGATCGGCGTCATTGTACGTAAAATTTTCACGTCCGTTATAGATTTCACCATTGGTATAGTAGGTGGTATCGTGACCGTGGATAAAATCCGTTATAAAATAATCCAGCCCCGCACTGAGAACCATATTTATTTTATTGCTTATCGCATAGTTGGTTTCCAGCCCCGCTCCAAACCCCCACTGATCACAGTTAATATCAAAGTCTTCATTCCCTCCAACAAAATCAAAAGTCGCCGTGAATGTTGAGTAGCGGGGACCTGCAAAGAAATAAGCGTTTTGTAATGCAAACCATTTTACCTTATAAAGAAGATCAAATCTGAGATCAACGGCACGGCCCGATTTTTCCGGCGTGCCATTTGTTGCATTATTTATAAAAATACGGCGTGCCGCAAGCGGATTCCCAGGATCGAGTGAAGTATATGCGCCGGCAATACGGAACTTGAGGGGGAAGTTTTTGGCGAAGTGGCTAACCATAACCCCCATTTGAAGCGACAGTCCCGAACGGTAACCTATGTCTCCCTGCAAGTGGAAATTCCCCGCATTTGCTAAAAACGGCAAAAGGATGATCAATAAAATATATTTTAATTTTTGTAGCATTTTTTTTCCCGATTATTATTTCCTATTGCATCTATGCAAAAGCAATGCCATTCAGAGTTGTCAGCTTGTGCGGATATACAACAGCGATATTAAATATGTTTAATTCCCATTTGTACAAATTGTGCACAGGGGTGGAACAGTATTTTTAAATCATTAAAAAATTCTCCTTTTCACTCTTGACTATTTGGCCTGCACTATCTTATATTTGGAAACCCGATCAAAAAGGTCGGGTTTTTGTTTAATCAAATACAAGACCAAAATAGTCTGATATGTTACGTCTGAGCAAAAAAACTGAATATGCCTTGTTCGCCATGGTTGATATGGCTGGTATCTCTACCCGTGAACCCGCGACTGTCCGTGAACTGGCGCAACGTTACAGCCTTCCGCAGGAATTACTGGGCAAGGTATTGCAAACCCTTAAAAAGGAGGGTATGCTCGATTCCATACAGGGGGTTAAGGGAGGCTACATGCTGGCGCGTAAGGCCGAACAAATCAGTCTGGCAGAAATTGTTGAAGCCATCGAGGGGCCGTTTACCTTTATGTCCTGTTCCGGTGAAGTTTCCTGTACCTGCAATCTATTTGATACCTGTACAATTAAATCGCCGCTCGAAGTCATTCAACAGGGTTTGGAAAATTATTTTATGAGTATTACCTTAAAGGACTTGTCTCAGCAATCCGTACATCAGATAAAAGGACCGGCGCATCCGGCGGTAATCTAAAATGACCGAACCCGATGATATTATGTTTGCATTGCGCGATGTTTATGACCCGGAGATCCGGACAAATATCGTTGATCTGGGATTGATATATGACATAAAAGTGGAACATGATACGGCCTATATAAAAATGACCCTGACCTCGCCCAATTGCCCGGCGAGCCCTGAAATAAAAAATGACGTCATCCGGACGGCCCTGAAGGAGAAGGGTATTAATGATGTAAAATTAGATATCGTCTGGGAACCGGCATGGACGCCTGACAAGATGAGCGATGAAGCCCGGCTCGAGCTGGGTTATGATATTTAAAATCAATTTTTGAGAGGATCAAAATGTCAACTGAAACAGAAGCAGAACATTTAGAATCGATTGCAAACCAGGAATATAAATATGGTTTTGTGACGGATATTGAAGCGGATGCCCTTCCACCCGGTCTCAATGAAAACGTGATCCGTGTTATTTCCGCTAAAAAAGAAGAACCGGAATTTATGCTTGAATGGCGCTTAAAAGCTTACCGGAACTGGAAGAAGATGATTGAACCCGAGTGGGCCAAGATAAAATATCCAAAAATCGACTTTGACTCCATCATCTATTATTCCGCTCCAAAAAATTCGCCAAAATTTGAAAGTCTGGATGAAGTGGATCCGCAATTGCTCGAAACGTATAAGAAATTGGGCATTCCGCTGGAAGAGCAGAAAATTTTGGCCGGTGTTGCCGTTGACGCTGTTTTTGACAGTGTTTCGGTGGCCACGACGTTTAAGGACAAGCTTTCTTCCTTAGGCATTATTTTTTGTCCTATTTCCGAAGCCTTGCAGGATTATCCGGATTTGGTTAAACAGTATCTCGGTTCGGTTGTACCGCCCGGCGACAATTTTTATGCAGCGCTTAATGCCGCTGTTTTTAGTGATGGTTCCTTCGTCTATATACCCAAAGGCGTTCGTTGTCCCATGGAACTTTCCACTTACTTTCGGATCAATGCTCAAAATACCGGGCAGTTTGAACGTACGTTGATTGTGGCCGATGAGGGCGCTTATGTCAGCTATCTCGAAGGCTGTACCGCGCCGCAAAGGGACGAAAATCAGCTTCATGCCGCCGTAGTGGAATTGGTAGCCCTGAAGGACGCTGAGATAAAATATTCAACCGTTCAAAATTGGTTTCCCGGTGACGCCAATGGTAAAGGCGGAATATATAACTTTGTGACAAAACGGGGTGTATGTGAAGATAACGCCAAGATTTCCTGGACACAGGTTGAAACCGGATCGGCCATAACCTGGAAATATCCAAGCGTGCTTTTAAAAGGGGACAATTCCATCGGCGAATTTTATTCAGTGGCGATGACCAACAACTATCAACAAGCGGATACTGGCACCAAGATGGTGCATATAGGTAAAAATACACGGAGTAATATTGTTTCCAAGGGGATTTCCGCTGGGAAAAGCAACAACTCCTACAGGGGGTTGGTAAAGGTAATGAAGGGCGCTTTAAACGCGCGTAATTTTTCGCAATGCGATTCTCTGTTGATTGGCGATACGTGTGGCGCGCATACTTTTCCATACATTGATGTACGCAACACCAGCAGTCAGGTGGAACATGAAGCGACAACGTCAAAAATAGGCGAAGATCAAATTTTTTATTGCAATCAGCGTGGGTTGGATACCGAGCAGGCCGTTTCTCTAATCGTAAACGGTTATTGCAAGGAGGTGTTTAGGGAGCTGCCGATGGAGTTTGCCGTGGAAGCCCAAAAATTGTTAAGCATTTCTCTTGAAGGCAGCGTGGGTTAGGATGTCAATTCAGGTGTAAACGCGAAACATTTAATAAACAATAATATCATTTGTTCCCTTTATTAAGGAAGCAAAACAGTTGGAGTGAAATATGTTAGAAATACAGAATTTGAAGGCTTCGATAGCCGGAAAACAAATTTTAAAAGGCATCAATTTAAAAGTACGGGCGGGCGAAGTTCATGCTATCATGGGACCGAATGGTTCTGGGAAAAGCACCCTTGCCAATATTCTGGCAGGCAAGGAAGAATACACGGTAACCGGCGGAAGCATCAGATATCTTGGAGAAAACCTGTTTGATTTTTCCCCGGAGGCGAGGGCACGGAAGGGCATCTTCCTTGCTTTTCAATATCCGGTGGAAATACCTGGTGTTAGCAATGTTTATTTTTTAAGGACGGCTTTAAATGAAATCCGTAAGGCGAATGGCCAGGACCCCATCGACGCTGCCGAGTTTTTAAAAATGATCCGCAAAAAAATTGAATTGGTCGAAATGGATAAATCCCTACTCAACAGACCTGTAAATGAAGGTTTTTCCGGTGGGGAGAAGAAACGGAATGAAATTTTCCAGATGGCCGTGCTCGAGCCGAAACTATCGATTTTGGACGAAACGGATTCCGGTTTGGACATAGATGCCTTAAGAATCGTGGCAAATGGTGTGAATGCCTTGAAGACCGCGGACAATGCTACGATTGTTGTGACCCATTATCAGAGGTTGTTAGACTATATTATACCGGATTTTGTACATGTGCTATATAATGGTGAAATTGTAAAGTCTGGTGAAAAAGAGCTGGCTTTTGAGTTGGAAGAAAAAGGATATGACTGGTTAAAGTAAAGGTTTAAAATGAAAAACTCTTCAAATAGTGCTGCAGCATATTTAAAACAATTTGACTCAGTCTGGCGTCCAAATGGAAACCCGGAAGCGTATAAAAACCGGAAAGAGGCCATCGACAAATTCATTCAGTTGGGGTTCCCGGATTCCCGCATGGAAGCCTGGCGCTTTACAAATTTGTCCAGGATTACCGAAGCCCCTTTTTCGGTGGCCGAAAAAGTAAGCTTGACGAAAAATGTAATTTCCGCTTTTTTACCAAAGGACTGGAACGGCCCGGTGCTTAGCATTGTAAACGGACATTTTGATGAATCGCTTTCCCTTCTTGAGACGCTACCAAAAACCGTGACCATCGGCGCGCTTAAAGATCAAAGTATATTCCAATATGAAGAAGATGCTTTTAGTAATTTAAACACGGCATATCACGGCACAGGCATCTCTATTAACGTTGAAGATAATGCGCTTGTTGAACCGCCGATATTAATTCTTTATCTGATGAATTCTGACACCGGTAAACGAATTGTCAGTTGTCCCTTAACTCAAATCCATGTTGGTAAAAATGCCCGCATATCGATAGTGGAGAACTCCAGGACAATTGGCAGCGGGGAAGCCTTGTGTAACCGCGTCAGTCAAATCCATGTCGCTGAAAATGCCGGGATGCAACATTCTGTTTTGCAAATGCAGGATGAACACACTTTTCATTTTGCCCGAAATGCTGTTCTACAAGACTCCGGCAGTCACTATAATTCGGTATTTTTCACCTTTGGCGCACAATTGGCCCGCAACACAATATCTGCCCGTCTCAATGGTGAAGGGATTGCCACCATTATCAACGGCCTTTATCTGGCCCATGGAAATCAATTAGTGGACAATCATACATTTATTGATCATTCCAAACCGCATTGTGAAAGCCATGAATTGTTTCGGGGCATCCTGCAGGATAAATCACGTGGTGTGTTCAGCGGAAAGATTCTGGTACGCCCGGATGCGCAAAAAACCGACGCCAAACAATCCAATAATACACTCCTGCTTTCCGATGAGGCGCGGATGGATTCTATGCCGCAATTAGAAATTTATGCCGATGATGTAAAATGTACGCATGGCGCCACCATCGGACAGTTGGATGAAAATGCCTTGTTTTATTTACAGTCACGGGCCATCCCTAAAGAAAAAGCAAAAGGCATGCTCACCTATGCATTTGCACGTGAGGTAATAGAGGGGGTTAATAATGAACCGGTTAAAGATTTGATTACACAGCTTCTGGCCGATAGGCTGGGGCATGATGTGTGATTGGGGGCAAAATGAATTTTTCTGAAAAAGCATCAGAACTAAAAACTCAAACAGGTAATGGAATGTCAGAAACTTTATCAAAAAATCGCATCATAGATGCCTTAAAAACTGTATTTGATCCGGAAATACCGGTTGATATTTATGAACTAGGTCTGGTTTACGATGTAAAAATAACCGATGATAATGTACGCATCCTGATGACGCTGACCTCACCCAATTGTCCGGCCGCGCAAAGCCTGCCATTGGATGTACAGGATAGGGTTGAACGCCTGCCAGGCGTTAATAAGGCCGATATCGAAATTGTGTGGGACCCGCCCTGGGGGATGGAAATGATGTCCGATGCTGCCAAGTTGGAGCTCGGATATTATTGATATAATTTTTTAGTGGAAAAATGACAAACGGAAAATCGAAAAATTATACAGTTAACTGTTCAGACAAAAAAAATTCTACATCATAAAGCGTGCATAAAAAATCACTTTATGATGGATAAAAATAATCGGTCTCCATACCGAATGGGGCGACAAGCTGAATGGCCACTCAGTACCAAAGATATAAAGCACGATTAAAAATTTAAATATAATGCACAAAATTAAAAATGCAGAAAGCGCATTCTAAAATGAGTTCATGGGATGAAAATAAAATTCGTTTGGATTTTCCGGCGTTGGCACAGAAAATACATGGCAAACAACTGATATATCTCGATAATGCCGCCACAACACAAAAGCCGCAAAGTGTAATTGATGCGTTGACGCACTATTATCAGAATGACAATGCCAATGTCCATCGTGGATTGCATACCCTGGCGGAAAGGGCGACGGAAAACTATGAGAAGGCCCGAAAAAAAGTAGCTTCCTTTGTAAATGCACCCTCTCCGCAGGAACTTATCCTGACCCGTGGTACAACCGAATCAATCAATCTTGTGGCGGCTTCTTTTGGCGTTACCTATTTGAAACCGGGAGACGAAGTAATTGTAAGTGAAATGGAACATCACAGTAATATTGTTCCCTGGTTCCTGCTCCGCGAAAAGATAGGGATTAAAGTCCGCTTTATCCCCATCGATGATGTTGGAAATCTAAATATTGACGCGCTGAAAAAAATGCTGGTCCCGAAGACCCGTTTTGTATCGGTTAGCCACATGTCCAATGTACTGGGAACCCTGAATCCTGTGGAAGAGATAATAGCGCTTGCCCATGCCCGGGGTATCCCCGTTTTGCTCGATGGCGCCCAAAGTGTCCCGTCGATGCCGGTTGATCTAAGCGCGCTGGATTGTGATTTCTATGCCTTTTCTGCGCATAAGATGTCCGGGCCAACGGGTATCGGTGCGTTATTTGGGAAAAAGAAATATTTAGAAGAAATGCTGCCCTATATGGGTGGCGGGGAGATGATTGGAAGCGTGAGCAAGAAGGAAGCGACCTGGGCGCCGCTGCCCCACAAATTTGAAGCCGGTACACCGAACATTGCAGGGGCCATTGGTTTTGGCGCGGCCATCGATTACCTAAATACGATTGGCATGAACAATGTTCATAAGTATGAACAGGAACTAACGCAATATGCACTTAAAAAACTGAGAAATATTGATGGTTTAACAATTTATGGCAATGCGCGGCAACATGGACCGGCCATTTCTTTCTTAATCTCCGGTATTCATCCCTTTGACCTGGCACAGTATCTTGATCAAATGGGAATTGCCATCCGCGTGGGACATCACTGTGCCGAACCGTTGATGCAACATTATAAAATCAGGGCGACGGCCCGGGCCAGTTTATATTTTTATAATACCTTTTCCGAAGTGGATTATTTGGTGGATGCCCTTATCCGGGCAAAAGACCTGTTTTAATATTTTTTTGTTATTTTCTTTTTTAACCTACCGATAAATATATATGCGAAAAAATTATATTCGCTTATAGTTTTATTTTTTTTTACACTAATCCATCGCTCATTTTGTTATTTGGATATGTCTGATAATGTTTGCTATATAATTCATAATTAATATTATTATTTATCTTATTTTAAGGAGATACTATGCAAAAATTAGTTACTTTAATCTTGATAGGGATTGGTTTGTTGCAAGCCCAAATATCCATCACATCAACGGATATGCTGTCTTTAATTGGCCAATCACAAATTTCGGAAACCGATACGAGCCAGGAGGGGGTCAGTTTAAATGTTGGCAGTGCAGGCGCCAACCAAATCTGGGATTTCAGTGCCTTGAAATTGCAATCATCAACTTATCAGACGGATTTTCTGTCCCCCGGGGATACGCCGTATGCAGCTAATTTTCCGTCTGCAAATTTTGTTCAGAAATTTACCTTTGTAATTGACACCTTTACGAGTGTGAACTATCAATATAAAAACATTACATCAAGACAATTTATCAGTCTTGGCGAAGCATCATCCGATTCATATAATGGAACATATATCGATACAAGCTATAACGATGTAGTAGCGCTTCCTCTTGATTATCAGGATACATGGCAGACTGTCACGAATGACACCAGTGAGTTTTATCCGGGCTATGTGCTGATCACCAGGGATTCTTCGAATTTCATTGTAGATGGTTGGGGTACGGTTAAGCTGCCAAGCGGAAGTTTTGATTGCCTGCGCCTGCGTGATAATTGGTATTCGGTTGAAACAAATCTGATATATGGCGACCCTTCTTCCATTGATACTACCTTTGGTATTTCTTATGTCTGGTTAAACAAGGATAATTTTGTTGTTGCCCAAACGACCAGCATGGACTATGAAACAGATCCGAATTTTACCCAGGCATCAGAGTTCCAGCGTCTGGCATCTGTTGTATCCCTTGACAAATCGCCCAAACTGGGTGTTGCGACAAATTTCAGGTTAGAACAAAACTATCCCAACCCGTTTAATCCTCAAACGACAATTCGATTTGATCTAACCCGTACCATAGCGGTTACCCTGGATGTTTATGCTTTGAATGGCCGGCATATTGCCCGGCTGATTGATAAAGTTTTGAGCGCCGGGGAACATTCTGTTCAATTTAATGCAGAAAATTTGTCAAGCGGAACGTATATTTACCGTATTCAATCCGGGAAATTTAGTGCGATCAAAAAAATGGTACTTATCAAATAGTGTCATTTGACCAGAGGATGAATTGAAGCCTTGTAGATTAGGTTTT
>CAYWBI010000162.1:0-8631 GCA_964456445.1 uncultured Calditrichaceae bacterium | reverse complement strand
TTCATGTTCATTAAAAGGCGTATTCTATTTCCACACAAAAACCAGTAGAGCCAATACTTATTTGGCTCAAAATAACTTCATTCAATTCTTTTCCAGAAGGAATTGTTCTGACTCTTGAGCCATCAAAATATGATTCATTTGAGAATGGTGAGTCATTATCTGCAACCGGCGTATCAGGAATATTGTTAATGGTGAAAAATTTTGCTGATGGATAAGCACCTACAATCATAAATTTATTTTCGTTTCAATGGGGACTAAAGTATTAATAGAGTTCCCAAATAAATAAGTATAAGTTTCTGGATATCCAATGTCTTTTTTATAGTTATTAAAGCAATTTTTTTGATATTTTTGAATTTTCATTTTTTATCCAATACAGATCGTTTAAGAGCTACTTAAGCACACAACTTTTAAGTATGCCGTTGGTTTCCGTAAAACATCACTTTGATTTTATAATAGCCCTTTCAATATAAGAACAACAAAAGTATAAGAACCCGGATTGTTTATGTCTAATAAAAATTGCCTAAGTAAAAAAGAAAAAATCCAAACGAACCTTTGAACATCAAGACCGGGTGAAAAGATTTATCCTGTTTTACAATAAAAGCACATGGAGAGCCAAATCGCTGTAAGTTGAAAAGAAATAACATAACCGCTACAAACTATAATGTATATTGTCGAAATACTAGCCCGGCACCGCCAAATTTATGGCTGGTTTTTACATCCCGGTCCCTTTTATTTGTATTGCGGACAAAGTTGTATTATATTGCCAATTATGCCGAAACTATAAGGGGTCCGGCCATTGTCATGCTGAGTTGCACTTATAGTTTACAACTGTAAATGAATAATGCGGCCCTATGGAAAATTACATCCCGCCCGGAAAAACCCATGGCTGAAACACAAACGATGACAAAAGGTAAATGTTACCATTGCGGCGAAGAATGCAGCGGTAAACAAATCCGCATTGATGAAAAGATTTTTTGTTGTAATGGCTGTAAAACCGTGTACCGTCTCCTGGAAGAAAACAATCTCTGCACGTATTATGATCTTGAAAATACGCCGGGTGCAACCGGGTCAAATCCCTTTAACCGTGACGCCTTTGCCTATTTGGATGACGCCTCTGTTGTTGATAAACTTTTAGATTTTTCTGACGGCGGTATGGCGGCGGTGACCTTCTTTATACCTTCCATTCATTGCAGTTCCTGTATTTGGCTGCTCGAAAAGCTTTATTCTCTCGATACCGGTATCAGCGCATCACGGGTTAACTTCGTAAAAAAAGAAGTGCGCATTACCTTTAGGCCGGATAGTATCCCGCTGCGCAAAATAGTCGAACTGCTCACCTCCATTGGCTATGAACCGCAAATATCCTTACAGTCACTGGAAGGATATAAAAACGAAAAACATAACAAAACGCTATATCTTAAAATCGGGATTGCCGGTTTTGCCTTTGGCAATTCCATGCTGTTTAATTTCCCCGAATATCTGGATATAGGTAACGCCCTGACGCCACAGTTTAAAATGGTTTTTGGCGGATTGAACATCCTGCTTTCGTTACCGGTATTATTTTACTCGGCCTCCGGATATTTTAAATCGGCATTTCAGGGTTTTAAAAACCGTTCATTAAATATTGATGTACCCATTGCGCTTGGCATTCTGGTCCTGTTGACGCGCAGCCTTTATGAAATCATCAGCGGCATTGGCCCAGGATATCTGGATTCGTTTAACGGGCTGGTCTTTTTTCTGCTTATCGGACGGTTGTTCCAGGATAAAACCTATCAAAGCCTTTCATTCGAACGGGATTTTAAATCATACTTTCCCGTTTCGGTTACCGCCCTTGTCGATGGCACAAAACAAGTCATTCCCGTTTCAAAACTAAACATTGGCGATAAGCTGCTGGTAAGAAACCAGGAACTGATCCCGGCAGATTCGCTTCTGCTGAGCGAGGTGGCACAAATTGATTATAGCTTTGTAACCGGTGAATCACGACCGGTAAAAAAACACAAAAATGAAATAGTCTATGCCGGTGGCCGCTTAAACGACGCGGCCATCGAAATTCAAACCATAAAAAAAATTTCCCAGAGCTATCTTACAAAACTTTGGAACAGCGATACCTTTACAAAAGAAGCCCGTCACCATCTTTCGGATTTATCGGATAAGGTCGCCGGGTATTTTACCTTTGTGATCATCCTGATCGCGGCGGCAGCGGGCATTTACTGGTACCGGCAGGACTGGCATATCGCGGTTAACGTGGTTTCGGCTGTTTTAATAGTGGCCTGCCCCTGTGCGTTGGCCTTATCCATCCCCTTCACCTTTGGTCATGCGATGCGCATCTATGGCCGGAACAAGTTTTATCTTAAGAACATAGAGGCGGTCGAAACGATACACGATCTATCACACATCGTTTTTGATAAAACGGGAACACTTACCTGGCAGAGCAATCCCGAAGTCGTCTTTAGTATGGCCTTAAGCGAAAATGAAAAAGCATGGATAAAGTCATTGGTGCAAAATTCGATACATCCGTTGAGCCGTTTTATTTATACCCAGCTCAAGGATTACCCAATCCAGGATGTAGAGGGTTTCAGGGAAATTCCCGGCAGCGGTATATCCGGATCTATCGATGGGCGCGGGCTATGTATAGGCACGGCAAAATGGTGCGGGCTCAGTGGCAACCGGGATATACCGCAAGAAAACAGTTCCGCGGTATATCTTACACTGGACCGAAAGCCTTTGGGGCATATAAAAATCCGCAGCCGTTACCGTCCCGGTTTAAAAGATGTTTTGGCAAAATTGGCAAAAAGATATAAAATATCACTAATTTCAGGTGACAATGATGCAGAAAAAAGTTATCTTACTCAGATATTTGCTGAACTTGATGTAAAAGGGGAGATGCTTTTTGATCAATCGCCCCATGATAAGCGCGATTTTATTTTGCGTTTGCAGAATGCCGGTGAAAAGGTGTTGATGATCGGGGATGGGCTCAATGATGCGGGCGCTCTAAAGCAGAGCGATTTTGGGACATCCATATCGGAGGACATCAATGTATTCTCGCCGGCCTGCGACGCTATAATTGACGCGGGCAGTTTTGCCCGGTTGCCTGATTTTTTAAACTTTGCAGATAAAAGTTATAAAATTGTTTTAATCAGTTTTACAATTTCATTTTTATATAATTTTGTGGGAATGGGATTCGCTGTATCGGCGATGTTGTCGCCATTGGTTTCAGCCATCCTCATGCCAATTAGTTCTATTTCCGTTGTTGTTTTTTCCACAGTAATTTCCCATGTTTTAGCTAAAAGAATGCATCTGTAAAATGAGTGTTATTTTATTGCTGATCGGATTTAGTTTATTGGTGGCGCTGGGTTTTCTGCTTGCCTTTTTATGGTCGGTAAAAAACGGTCAGTATGATGATCCGGTATCACCGGCCATACGCATGCTTTTTGATGACAAAACAGAAAATAAAAAACACCACACGAACGAGGAGGAGGAGTAGATGGCAGTAGAGACCTTTTATTATGATAACCGCACAACGCGGGACTTTGCCACGGCAACACTGATCTGGGGGATGGTTGCCATGCTCGTTGGTCTTATAATTGCGATTCAATTATATGTGCCATCATTAAGCTTTGGCTTACCCTATCTGACCTTTGGCCGTTTAAGGCCACTACATACCAATGCGGCTATTTTTGCATTTGCCGGTAATGCCATATTCACGGGCGTTTATTATTCCTTGCAACGTCTTACCAAAGCACGGATGTTTAGCGATTTGCTCAGCAAGTTACATTTCTGGGGTTGGCAGCTAATAATTGTGCTGGCTGCATTATCCTTTGTCTTTGGAATTACCACAAGTAAAGAATACGCGGAATTGGAATGGCCCATCGATATATTGATCGCTGTGGTATGGGTGATTTTTGCCATCAACTTGTTTGGTACGCTGGCCAAAAGACGTGAAAAGCACATGTATGTCGCCATCTGGTTTTACATTGCCACAGTAGTAACTGTTGCTGTTTTACATATCGTAAACAGCTTTGAAATACCCGTTACATTTTTAAAAAGTTATTCCTTGTATGCCGGCGTCCAGGATGCCCTGGTGCAATGGTGGTACGGCCACAATGCCGTTGCTTTCTTTTTAACCACACCTTTTTTGGGACTGATGTATTACTTCTTGCCAAAAGCGGCCAACCGGCCTGTTTTTTCATATCGATTGTCGGTGGTTCACTTTTGGTCTTTGATTTTTATCTATATCTGGGCCGGGCCGCATCACCTGCTTTATACCGCCTTGCCCGATTGGGCCCAAACGCTTGGTACGGTTTTTTCCGTAATGCTCATTGCACCGTCCTGGGGCGGTATGTTAAACGGTTTGCTGACCCTGCGCGGCGCCTGGGACCGTGTGCGCGAAGACCCCATACTTAAGTTTATGGTGGTTGGCGTCACGGCTTATGGCATGTCCACTTTTGAGGGCCCGATGCTTTCCATCAAAAGCATCAACGCCATTACCCATTATACCGACTGGACGATCGCCCATGTGCACATTGGTACTTTGGGATGGAATGGATTTATTACCTTTGGGATGTTGTACTGGCTTATCCCGCGAATTTTCCAAACCAAACTTCATTCGCAAAAATCGGCCAATTTGCATTTTTGGATCGGCACAATGGGCATTATTTTTTATGCACTGCCCATGTACTGGGCAGGGTTGACCCAAAGCCTGATGTGGAAAGAATTTACCACCGATGGGTTTTTACAATATCCGGACTTTTTGGAAACAGTGCTTCATATTGTCCCCATGTATGTCATGCGCTCGGTTGGGGGCTTGTTGTATCTTTCCAGTGTGATCATGGGTAGCGTCAATCTATTTCTCACCATGAAATCCGGTTCGTTGCTGGCTGAAGAAAAGGTTATGGCGCCGGCAATGGAAAAAACCGCGGAAGAGGCCGGTGGCTATTGGCACCGCTGGATCGAAGGCCGTGTCATGCAATTTACCGTTCTTGCTACGGTTGCCATCCTTATTGGAGGCGCCGTGGAAATGATACCCATGTATCTTGTAAAATCCAATGTTCCAACGATTTCCAGTGTAAAACCCTATACTCCGCTGGAACTGGAAGGGCGTGACATCTATATCCGTGAAGGATGTAATAATTGCCATTCGCAAATGATCCGTCCTTTCCGCTCGGAAACGGCCCGCTATGGCGAATATTCTAAGGCCGGTGAGTTTGTATATGATCATCCGTTCTTATGGGGCTCGAAACGTACCGGTCCCGATTTGCAACGTGTGGGCGGCAAGTACCCGGATGCCTGGCATTACAACCACATGCAGGACCCGCGCCTTATGTCGCCGGGCTCAATCATGCCCCCATATCCCTGGCTTCTGGAAGACAAGCTGGATACCGATGATATTGGTGCAAAAATTAATGCCATGACCACCCTGGGTGTTCCATATCCACAGGGATATGCGGACAAGGCTTTGGGGGATCTACAAAAACAATCCGCAAAGGTGAGCGAAAACCTGAAAGTCCAGGGCGTAACCGTAGCTGCGGATAAGGAAATTGTCGCACTGATCGCTTATTTGCAAAGACTTGGAACGGATATAAAAGTTAAGGGCGTCGTACAAAAATAGGCTTTGAATTATGTTTAAAAATATATTGGAACGCATAAGTGGGGTTGAGGTCTTTCCATTGATCTCTTTACTGCTCTTCGGGGTAATTTTTACGCTGGTCCTGATATGGACGTTCCGAATGGATAAAAAAAAAATAAAGTATATGGAAAATTTACCATTAAATGATGATGAAAACCTAAAAAACAAATGAGGTAACAGCTATGGCAAAAAAAGAAGAAGGAAAATTGCTGGATCATAATTATGACGGAATCCAGGAACTGGACAATCAATTACCACCCTGGTGGTTGAAGCTATTTTATATAACCATTGTTTTCGCTGTTGTATATTTTTTATACTATCAGGTATTCGATATTGGTGATTCGCAGATAACCGAATACCATAAGGAGATGGACCCGAACTGGAAGGGAGACAAGAGCCAGTCATCTCTTTTGGCGGGTTACACTTCACCGTGGGCAGCTGGCAATGGTTCAGTGCAAAAAGCGCCGGAAGAAAAAACAAAAGTGGCCGTTGGCGAGGTTAAAACCGAAGAAAAAGAAAATGCCAAAGCCGTTGAAGCAGTTGCAAACTATACACAATTAACCGATGCCGCTTCGCTTGAGTTAGGTAAACAGGTTTTTAAAACAAATTGTGTGGCCTGCCATGGCGCGCAGGCCCAGGGTATTATCGGCCCTAACCTGACAGATGACTATTGGATCGATGGCGATGGTTCTTTCAACGCGGTGGTGCATACCATACAAGTCGGGGTTCCGGCCAAGGGTATGATTTCCTGGAAACCGCTGTTAAAAGAAAAAGACCTGCTTGCGGCGGCCAGCTATGTAATGAGTGTCCGGGGAACCAACCCAGCCAATCCAAAAGAGCCCCAAGGTGAAAAATACGGAACGAAGTAATGACCGATGACCCGGGGGTTAAAAAGAAAGAACAGGAACTGGATCAAACTTTCCGCGACACCATCTCCACGGTAGATACTTCCGGCAAACGTGTATGGGTTTATCCTAAAAAGCCCAAAGGAAAATTCTATAATGCCCGGACATACGTAAGCTGGATTCTGTTGCTTGTCTTTTTTAGCGGTCCCTTTATTTCCATCAGCGGCAGACCGTTATTGTTGCTTAATTTTTTTGAACGCAAGTTTATAATCCTTGGGGTTGCATTCTGGCCCCAGGATTTTTACCTGTTTTTACTGGCAATGATCACCTTTGTGGTCTTCATCGTTCTGTTCACCGCTGTTTTTGGCCGGGTATGGTGTGGTTGGGCATGTCCGCAAACCATCTTTCTGGAAATGGTTTACCGTAAGATAGAATATTTTATCGAAGGCGACGCCCGGCAGCAACGCAAGCTAAATCAAATGCCCATGAACGCAGAAAAGTTTTTTAAAAAGCTTTTAAAACAATCCATATTCGCAGGCATTGCCTTTTTGATTGGCAATATTTTTATGGCGTACATCGTTGGCAAAGACGAATGGTTTAATATTGTTGGTTCTTCTCCTGCAACTCATCTATCCGGTTTTATTACGGTGCTTGTTTTTAGCGGGATTTTTTACTTTGTTTTCGCTTCTTTCAGGGAGCAGGCCTGTGTCATCGTTTGCCCTTACGGCAGGTTTCAATCGGTCTTGTTAGATAAAAATTCAATTGCTGTTTCTTATGATTTTGTCCGCGGTGAAAAACGGGGCAAGCTGTCCAAAAAGAAAGCACCATCGCCGGACCAGGGTGATTGTGTGGATTGTAACCAATGTGTGGATGTTTGCCCCACAGGTATCGACATCCGCCATGGCTCGCAACTGGAATGCGTCAACTGTACGGCATGTATCGACGCCTGCGATAACGTGATGGACAAAGTAAACAAGCCGCGCGGGCTCATTCGCTATTCATCTTATAACGCCATAGCCGAAAATGTAAAAAAACTCATCACACCACGTATCATGGGTTATAGCGCCGTTCTTGTTTTGCTCATTGCCATCCTTTCTGCCTTATTGATAACCCGTAGCCCGATTGACGTAACCATATTACGTACTCCGGGCACCCTATATACAACCTTGCCGAATGGTAATATAAGTAATATTTACTCGATTGAGATTGTCAACAAAACTTTTGATCCGATGGATATCCAAATAAAATTAGACGGTAAAGACGGGAAACTTTCCCTGGCCGGTGGAAAACTGAACGTTCGCGCTGATCAAATAACCAAATCGGTATTGATTATAGAGATGCCCAAATCCGTTTTGGTCCCGGGTAGGAATACATTGTATATTGATGTAAGCACTCGGGGCGAAATTTTAAAACACTATAAGACTTCATTCTTAGCACCGGAAAATGTAAATGGGTAATGCATCAGAAAAAAAGAAAGGCTGCTCCTGGCCGATTTCCATATTTGTTGTGTATGTGGCCTTTGTCGGGATGTTCATCGCCGTTTATATTGTTGGCTCCCGGCAGAATAACGATCTTGTAGCGGAAAATTATTATGAGCAGGAACTTAAATATCAAGACCGGATCGACCAGATGAAGAATGTTCATTCCTTAGCTACCATGCCCGCTGCCAGATTTGATATAAGCCGACAGGTTGTGGTAATAAGTCTTCCTGCTGAGGTTCTTACCGATGATCTGAAAGGAATGATATATTTTACACGCGATGATAATTCTGCCCTTGATTTTAAGCAAATCCTGGATCTGGATGCTGATGCAAAACAATCGATTTCCATGCAGGGACGGTTAGCCGGTAAATGGTCCTGTGCATTAACTTGGACCAGCGCTTCTAAAAAATATTATTGGAGAACGGTGATTGTGTTTTGATCCATCTATAAGGGGAAATTCTTTTATCATTGTCCCTTTATTGATATTTTGCGGTTTCTTTATCAATTAGTGCTATATTTTATTCCTTCATTGCTTGATTCTTGATTCCCGTCACACACATTTTTTTTAGATTCTTATATTAATACATCACTCAAAAAAAAAACATATATCAATCAATATGGATGTTAAATAAGGAGACGACATGAATATATCGTCGGTTGCACTACATCGCCTGGAGTATTA
>CAYWBI010000161.1:0-8651 GCA_964456445.1 uncultured Calditrichaceae bacterium | reverse complement strand
TTCCCAAAGGGGTGTCGGAATTTATCCGCACCCCTTTTTTATTTTAAGACCAGCGATTTAATATCGATAATTCTATGGAAATAAATCAATTAAGTAAAAGATGCACCGAAAAACAGACCTTGAGTGAAAGGTTTTAGATGAAAGATTCTTTCTATATTAACCGCCTTGAAGAATGGTTGAATGGGATGACCGAAAAAGAATTAAAAGAAATAGATTATCGCTATCTCGGAGATACGCAGGTTCAATTAGGACATTACGAGCATATCTTTCAGAAAGGCCTGGATCTCATAAAAAGCGAACCGAACCCCAAGGAGTTGCTTTTAAAAATTTTGGATGAATACCTTGTCCGTCTTGATGATTTACCGAATTTTAGCCAAATTAGTTTTGAGTCGGCCGATTTGGATGATGATACACGGGAGAAGATGAAGTCGCTGGTTCTGTTTGGTACCCAGGCCACATTGATAAAAGAAAATGCCAAAATTCAAAATGAACTAAAAGACGCCAATCAAAATTACCGGGATTTATTAAGCGTTATTACCCATGAATTTAAAAATTCACTGACGTCGATCTATGGCTATAACCGCATCATAGACAAGCGGGTCAGGGAAAACCGGGTGGAACAGTTGCCTGAAATTACCGCACAGGTGGATCATTTAACCAAAAAATTATTTAATGTTATTGATACATTGCTTAATATGTCGCTTATAGAGCAGGGACGTTTAAAGGCATCGGTCTTTCAATTTCAGATAATTGCCGACGTCATTTCGCCTGTTATAAGCGAATTGGAATTGCAGGTATCGGAAAAGGGCATGGCCGTTGAGGTAATATCCAGGGAAGATGATGTTATATTGCAGGGCGATGCGGAGTTGTTACAGATTGTCTTCCGCAATTTAATTTTGAATGCTATCCAATATGGTAAACAAGGCACGGATATTGAGATACATGTCGAACGGGTCCGGGAACGTCTTTTGTTGGATGTGCTGAACCAGGGTGTTGGGTTGGAACAAAAATACTTAAGACGGATATTTGATAAATTTTCACGATTTCACACAAAATCAAAGTCCACGAATGTTGGGATTGGGTTGTTCACGGTGAGACATATAGTTGAATTACATCATGGTTCCATCAATGCAGAATCACATCCGGGGGAATGGATGCGTTTTATAATAAATTTGCCACTTAAACAAGAAAAGGAATAAAATGCAGGATATTCTTCGGTTTCATGTTCCTTGTGATCAAAAATATACAAAACTCGTAGAAGATTTTATTGGGATATCGGCCAGTTACCTGAATCCCGCGGCCGATAAAACTTTTGTGCAAAAATTGACATCGGTAATGAACGAAGTTTTTTTAAATATTGTGGAACATACCAAAACAGCCGAACAAGGCGAAATTGTACGTTTTCAGTTTGAAATCGGTTTGAAGTATTTTTCCATATCCATTTATGATTATGGTCCGGGCTTTGCCGCCGACGGACATTACCCTCCCTATCCTAAAAACGTCGTTGACAAAAGTTATTTGCTACGTGAAGTATTGGATGGAAAAGTATTCTACAAGGTAATAGATCCTTTTTCCATAACCTTTCATTTCGAAGAGAAACAGGATATCAATCTTGATGACATCGGTCTGCTTGGACGTGCCGATGACAGTGGTCTGGGGATGTCCATTGTGGCAAAAATCATGGATACCGTTACCTATTCCTATGTTGGGAACGGAAAGTTTGACTGGAAACTGGTCAAGAACCTGGATTAGTAGTTTAGCATATTTCTCATCCGCTTTGGACGGATTTCAATTAGCTGTTTTCGGCAGCCTGTTCCAGGAAAATATAATTTCCTGTCCTTATGATTTTTCCCTTTATAAAGGGCAGGAAAGCGTTTATGTTTCAATAGGCTGCATAGTGGCGGTCCACGCCTTCCCATTTCATCAGCCGGATTTCAGAGCAGTAAATATAACAGCCGGTTTGTGTCTTCTTCCTCTATCAATTTGATTGGATAACCGTTTGTTGGCGCAGCAGTATATTTGCCCGTTAAAAGTGAATGGATAAAAATTTTCTTCGTAATGTTAGGTCTCGCTTTTTATGGTACAGGAATGCAGGGTGTTTTTGTTTTGTCCCGGCAATAAGGTGCTGTCGATCCCATGCGAGGCACACTAATAAGGAAATTTGGAATCCGGGCATAATCCTGCATGACCAGGCGTTTTTATATCCTTCATTCTGTTTTCATCTTTACTTTTTATAATCTGTTTGAAAATTAAAGAAACTAAACGGAGGATTACATCATGAAAAATAATCTATTTTTCCAGCACAAATGGATGCTGATTATTTCGGGTATTGTAATGGGGTTGGCAATTGCCGGTGGATTGGAACTAACTTCGCAAACAAGCGCATTGGATTTGCCCGAGGCCCAGCCGATTGTTCAACAGCAAGCAACACAGGGCATGACCATTGCCCAGCAGCTCAGTCAAAACTATGCCATCATCGCCGAGCAGGCCACACCATCGATTGTGATGGTTTTTACCGAGACAACGGTACATTTGCGTCAGCAAATGTTTGGTTTTCCATTTGATCAGTTCTTTGGCCAGGGGCAGAACCCCTTTGAACGGCAGCAAACACAACCGCGTCAGGATTTGAAACAACATGGTCTTGGTTCCGGTGTGATTGTCGATAAAGACGGGGTTATTCTTACAAACAACCATGTGGTTGAAGGCGCCGATGAGATAAAAGTCCGTCTGGCCGATGGCCGGGAGTTTAAGGCTAAGGTAAAGGGGACGGATAAGCAAACGGATTTGGCGGTAATTACGATTGACGCCAAAAACCTGACCGCTCTAAAATTAGGCGATTCCGATCAAGCCCGTGTGGGTGAATTGGTGCTGGCCATAGGCTCGCCGCTTAACCCCAACCTAGATCATACCGTTACCAATGGGATTATCAGCGGTAAGGGGCGCAGCGGTGTTGGGCTTAATCATTATGAGGATTTTATCCAAACCGATGCGGCCATAAACCCCGGGAACTCAGGTGGCGCCCTGGTTAATATGAAAGGTGAACTTATCGGTATCAATGCGGCCATTGCCTCCAAATCCGGTGGATTTATGGGTATTGGGTTTGCGATTCCGGTAAACCTTGCCCGCAAGGTGATGCGTGATCTTATCGAAAACGGAAAGGTGACCCGCGGTTGGCTGGGCGTTTATATCCAGAATGTTTCACCCGAAATGGCAAAAGCATTGGATCTGAAGGCTGCCAAAGGGGTCATTGTCAGTAAGGTACAGGATGAAAGTCCAGCCCAAAAGGCAGGGTTAAAGGAAGAAGATGTTATCCTCACTTTTAATGGTAAAACGATAGATAACAATGTAGCCCTGAGTACTTGGGTGGCCGGTTCGTCTCCCGGGGACAAAATTAAATTGGGGATATTGCGCGACGGCGACCACAAAACCATTACTGTAAACCTTGGCGAACTAAACAACAAAGAAATTGCCCAGGCCGACGGCAGTGTAAATTTTTCGGATATCGGGCTCACCGTTTCCAGCCTGACACAGGCAACACGGAATAAATATGATCTGATGGATTTAAAAACAGGCGTTATCATAACTGCCGTAAAAAGAGGCAGTGCAGCCATGGAAGCCGGTCTCCAGCCGGGGGACGCAATTATAAAAGTCAATCGTCGGCCTATAAAAAGCACAAAAGACCTGAACACTATATTTAAGGATTTAAAAGCCGGAGATCATATACTGATGTTTATACGGCGCGGTGATGCTAATATTTTTGTACCGCTTAGCATACCCAAAAAATAAATGAAACCTCCTAAGACCCTATCCCCAATGGCCTAAGAACCGTTGGGGATTTTATTTTTATGGTTGTATAAATCTGCTTGAAGCGTGTTCATGGCTTTTCGTACTTTAGTTTGCTTGTATTGGGAGATATTATGCGCATCCTTATTGTTGAAGATGAACAAAACCTGGCTTTACAAATACAACATATCCTTAGCCAGGAAAAATATACCGCGGAGATTGCTTTTGACGGCCGGGAAGGATTGGAAAAAGCACAACTTGAAGAATATGATTTGTTGATCCTCGATGTGATGCTTCCCGGTATGGATGGTTTCTCCATTTTAAAAGAATTACGGGCGGATGGCATCCAGACTCCGGTAATCATGCTTACTGCGCGGGTGGAAATTGACGACCGGGTAAAGGGCCTGGATCTTGGTGCCGATGACTATCTCACCAAACCCTTTGCCGTGCCGGAGCTCCTGGCACGCATCCGTTCGCTCCTGCGGCGTGATAGCACTTTAAAATCCGCCGTTCTTAAAATTGGTGATGTTGAAATCAATACCGAGGCAAAAGTGTTGCGCCATCGGGGCAGCATTGTCGATTTAACCGCCAAGGAATACGCGCTGATCGAATTTCTTTTTTATAATGCCAACCGGGTGGTATCACGCCTTTCCATCGCCGAACATATCTGGGGCGATAATCTGGATTTGTTTACCATGACCAACTTTGTGGACGTTCATATAAAAAACATCCGAAAAAAATTGAAAAATGCCGGGGCAGGTAAGCTTATTCAAACAATCCGTGGTATCGGTTATATGGTAAAGGACCCTGAATGAAAATCCGTTTACGGCTTACACTTTGGTATATGGCGGTTTCCATGTTGATTATGCTTGTTTTTAGCGCCATCCTATATTTTGGGATGAAACATCTGCTTTATCAGGCATTGGATGATGATATAAATATTTTTGCCGATACCATTGAACAAAGTTACAATCCTTTTCTCGGTGAGTTCGAAGAATTGTTGTTTAAATTGGAATCAGCCAATCGATATAAGGAGCTTTATCTGATTGTGTTTACCCGGTCCGGGCAGCCCATTTTTGCCACCCCAATGACCCAATACCTGCAATTGAATATACCGTTGCCCAAAAACAAACGGCAGCAAGGGCTCACGGTCACGGCGCCGGTTACCAATAAATCCCTGCGGTACCGAAACAAAAAAGTCGATAAAATAACCTTTCGCGCCATTTCGCGCAGATTGTATTACCGCGACCATCCGATTGGCTGGATGCAGGCGGCCTTACCGATCCAGCAAATAGAGGATGAGCTGCATGAATTGTTACAGGTTATGCTGGCGGCAAACATCATCGCCGTAGCGTTGATCGGATTTGGCGGGTTTTTCCTTACCAAGAAATCACTACGCCCTTTACGTACCATTATCAGTACTGCACAGGATATTAGCGAGCGTAATCTGGAAGAACGTATTCCGGTTCTTCAACCCAATGATGAAATCGGTCAACTGACCGCTACCCTGAACAGCCTGTTGGGACGATTGTCTGATGCCTTTAACGCGCAACGGAATTTTATTTCGGATATCGCCCATGAGTTAAAAACACCTCTGGCCATTATGCGCAGCCATTGGGAAAGCGAACTTAATAACCCGGATTTTCCGGAAAATGCGAAAACCAGGGTCATCACCGATGTCGAATCCATCAGCCGGATGAACCGTTTGCTGGATGATTTGAGCCAGTTGAACAAGACCGAATCCAGGCAGGCCTATCATTTTGAGCATTTAAAAGTCGCGGATATACTCAAAGCGGTCCGTGAAGAAATTTATCCCCTGGCCGAGATGAAGAAACAGGAACTACAGTTAACGATCAACTGTGACCGACAGATATTTGGCGACCGTGTAAAATTGCACCGTTTGTTTTTTAATCTCATTGAGAATGCCATAAAATACACCCCGGAAGAAGGACAAGTGAAGGTGGATATTCAATGTGCGGAGGCAAGTGTTGATGTGACAATACAGGATACCGGGCCTGGTGTCCCGGCGGAAGATTTACCACATATTTTTGAGCGTTTTTACCGTGTGCAAAAAGACCGATCGCGCAAAACCGGTGGAAGCGGTTTGGGGCTGGCGATTTGCAAAATGATTGCGGAAGGGCATCAGGCAAGGTTAAATGCTTCCCCCGGAGAAAATAACGGCATGGTGTTTTGCGTTTCGTTTCCAAAAAGCAGGGGCGTTGAAACCCTAACAAAGTTGGATTGATGATCTCTGGTTTACTACGCCTGAATGGTTGATCCGTTAAAGAAGAAGTTAGCTATTTAAGAAAATCCAAAATAGAAAGGACCACCATGGCCAGCTTACAATTTCTTGGCGCTGCCGGTACCGTAACAGGCTCCCGGTTTGTATTGGGTATTGATCAACAAAAATTTCTTATCGATTGTGGATTGTTTCAGGGAAAAAAGGAAAACCGTTTACGAAATTGGGAGCCTTTTCCTGTAGATCCTGCACAAATATCCCGAATCTTTCTTACCCATGCCCATATCGATCATACCGGCTACCTGCCACGTTTTTGCAGGGACAATTTCAATGGGAAAATCCATTGCACCCATGCAACCCATGAATTAACCGAAATTATGCTGCGCGACAGCGCCCATTTGCAGGAAGAAGACGCCCGGTGGGCGAACAAACGGCATAGCAGTAAACATAGTCCGGCTTTGCCGCTTTATACTCGTGAAGACGCCGAAAAGGTAAGCGGTTATTTTGATGCATTGCACTATGGTCAGCCGCTTTTTCTGGGGGAAGATTTACGGATTAAATTTCGCAATGCCGGTCATATCCTGGGCTCGTCCTATGTAGAATTCAAAAGGATGGATGGCGCTAAAAGCAAAAAAATATTATTTAGCGGTGATTTTGGCCGACCGGATAGAGCCGTTTTGCGTGACCCGGTGCAGGTTTACAATGTGGACCATTTGGTGTTGGAATCGACCTATGGCAACAGGCTACATGGGGATGAACAACCGGTTAATAAACTGGTACGGGTAATCCATGACAGTATAAAGCGGCGGGGGATGCTGATTATCCCTTCCTTTTCCGTTGGACGCACTCAAACCATCCTTTATCTTATCCGTCGCCTCGAAGAAGAAAATAAGATTCCCAAGCTTCCGGTCTATATGGATTCCCCCATGGCAATTGCCGCCAGTGAAGTATTTGAGAAAAATATCAATGATTTAAACCTGACGGCCCGCAAATTTCATGGCAGGGGTCTGGAAATATTTAAAACACACGATTTACATATTTGTAAAACCCGTGATGAATCCAAAGCGATCAACCAGGTGGCGGAGAAGGGGATTATTATTTCGGCAAGCGGGATGGTTACGGGCGGGCGCATACTTCATCACATGCAGGCCAGGCTTCCATACCGTCAAAATACGGTACTGTTTATTGGCTACCAGGCCGAAGGCACACGGGGCCGGGCTATTTTGGATGGCAAGGACAGTGTAAAGATATTTGGCACCCAGGTACCGGTCAATGCACATATAGAAAGCATCTCCGGTTTCTCCGGGCATGGTGACTATGAAGAGATACTGGCCTGGCTTAGCGCTTTCAACCATCCCCCTAAGATGACTTATCTTGTGCATGGTGAAAGCGATGTCTCAAATGCCCTGGCGGGAAAAATACGCCGCAAATTAGGCTGGAAAGTAACGGTTCCAGAGATGGGCCAAAAGATCGAATTTGAATTTTAGCCTTATAAATTTTCCGTTGCATGGCAAGTAACGTAAAGCTGGGATATATCGAACCAGCGCCAATTATTCATGTTTAGTTATAATTACATTGGGTACATCCGTCAAACGGATTTTGCCATTTCGTAAATCCTTGCTTAAGAGCTTCAGGTTAGACGATTTTAATTGTTCGCGTAGTTCTTCCTTGGTTATGCGCCATATGGAATGTAAGGGGCAGGGATTATCATCTGTACAGCCAGGCAAGCCTAAAACACACTCTTCAAAAACGGCGTCCCCGTCTATGGCCACCACAATATCATATACATTAATTTTTTCAGGTAAACGGTTTAAGGCCACGCCTCCCTTGGTACCTTTTGCCGAGGCAACAATATTGTTGTGTGTTAAAATTTGTAGTGTCTTTGTAAGAAAATGGAACGAGATATCCAGATTATTGGACAACTCTTTTATGCTTATATAAGGACGGTTGTCATCCAGAGCAAGGTAAATTAAGGCACGTATGCCATAGACACATGATTTTGATAACAACATAAATAGACCCTTTAATATGATTTTAAGATATAATACTCTGTGATCTTTAAGGTTAGTTAATTTTTTGACATGATTCAAATAATGATTCAACTATTTTTAACCCGGTCAATAACAATTTTCTGATTAAATTCCTTGATTACTGCATGTTGAAGCATCTCTAAAACATCGGTTCGTTTTTTTTTATTTTTCCTGTTGAGATATATGAATTCATTCTTTAAATTACTTTTCTATTTTGGAAATCATCACAGAGAACGGCCATTGTAACCGGAGAGGTGCGAGAGTGGCTGAATCGGCACGATTGGAAATCGTGTGTGCGTCATGCGTACCGTGGGTTCGAATCCCACCCTCTCCGCTAAGGCAGGTTAAACCTGCCTTTTTTATAGATAGCTTTTGATTGTTGTTTTCTTACGTTCCAAAATCAGGAATCCATATCTAACTTTATTCTGAAGCCTTGCGGCATATGGTCTGGCGGTCTTTTAGCTCTGTGATGGTTTGGCCTCAAAGTTAGCTTTGGATTTGTTACAGGTTCTTGTCCGGCTTTCGGTACATACACTCTGTTTTATTGGCTCTACTGGGTTTTGTGTGGGTAAATACTTAGATAGAAAGAAAATTCAGAA
>CAYWBI010000160.1:0-8774 GCA_964456445.1 uncultured Calditrichaceae bacterium | reverse complement strand
TAATTAGTTCTGCAATAATATAAAATCGAAGGATATTATGTATTCTTAACTTTTAATCGCTTTGATTTGCACGGAATATAAAAAAAGGGTTATTTCCGAGAAAACAAACTCAAAAATAACCCATATAAATTTCAACGAATAAGTCATTTAAATTTCAAGGACTTCTTTCTCTTTAGAGCTTAAGACTTCATCAACTTCCTTGATATGCTCATCGGTGATCTCCTGGATTTTATCTAACTCGACACTCAGTTCATCCTCAGAGATATCGTTGTTTTTTTCCAGTTTCTTGAGATGATCATTTGCATCACGCCGGATATTACGTATTGAAATGCGGGATTCTTCTGCAAATTTTTTAACAAGCTTTACTAAATCCCTGCGACGCTCTTCACTGAGTTGAGGAATTGGGATACGGATTATTTGTCCGTCATTTGATGGGTTTAACCCAAGTTCAGCTTTTAATATTGCCTTTTCTACGGCCCCAAGCATTTGTTTTTCCCAGGGTTGAACCACAATGAGCCGCGGCTCCGGAACAGAGATGGACGATGCCTGATTTATAGGCACCATATTACCATAATAGTCAACGGTTACAGAGTCCAATAAGGTTGGGGTTGCACGACCGGTACGGACCTTCTGCAATTCATGATGAAATGCCGCAATTGTTTTATCCATACGAATCTTGGCGTCTTTGTATAATTCGGTCTTATCCATCAATCACCTCCTACAATTGTACCTATGTTTTCACCATTAACAACTTTTTGGAGATTTCCCTGAACATTAAAATTGAAAACCAATATTGGCAACTTATTGTCCATTGCAAGGGTAATAGCTGTTGAATCCATTACTTTAAGTCCCTTGCTTACAACATCCATATAGCTAAGGTTTGTAAACATTTTTGCCGATGCATTTTTTTCAGGATCGGTATCGAACACACCATCCACCCGGGTTCCCTTTAAAATAATATCTGCATCAACTTCAACTGCTTTTAATACGGCGGCAGTGTCGGTTGTAAAATAAGGATTTCCCGTACCTGCGCCAAATATAACAACTTCACCTTTTGAGAAGCAATTAACGGCTTTAGATTTTGTAAAATACTCTGCAAAATCATCCATCTGCAGCGTAGTCATAACATGGGTAGCCAGCCCCTCTTTACGCAGGGCGTCGGCGAGAGCGATGGAATTTATAACCGTTGCCAGCATCCCCATCTGATCAGCGCTTACCCTGTCCATTTGAGAAGCATTGGCAGAAAGCCCGCGAAAGATGTTTCCTCCACCAATTACAATGCCGACTTGTACGCCCGACTGTACGGTTGTTTTTATTTCAGCGGCATACTGTTGCAAGATACGCGGGTTGATGCCTGATTGATTAGCCCCCGCGAGGGACTCACCACTGAGTTTAAGAAGGATACGATTATATAGGGCCGCCATAGGGATTAGTCACCAATTTTAAAACGGGCAAATCTTTTAATAGACACATTTTCACCGACTTTTGCAATAATTTCATTTAGCAGGTCTTGTATTGATTTGTCGGTATCCCTTACATAGGGTTGCTCTAAAAGAACGTTTTCGGAATAGAATTTTTCTATTCGGCCTTCGGCAATGCGGTCAATAATTTTTTCCGGTTTTCCCTGTAGCCTTGCCTGTTCTTTATATATTTCCAGTTCTTTTTCAATTTCAACATTGTCCATGTCTTCACGTTTTACACCCAACGGGTTTGACGCGGCAATATGCATGGCAAGAGATCTTGCAAATTTTTTAAAGTTATCGGTATTCGCAACAAAATCGGTTTCACAATTTACTTCAACCAACACACCAAGGTTGCTGCCAGGATGGATATAAGCTTCTACAACGCCTTCATTGGCCTCTCTATGCGCCCTTTTTGCAGCTTTTGACATACCTTTTTTACGTAAAATTTGTGTTGCTTTTTCCATGTCTCCGTCAGCTTCTTTAAGGGCATTTTTACAATCCATCATGCCAACGCCAGTGCTTTCACGAAGTTCTTTTACCATTGAGGCTGTAATATCGGCCATCTTTCAAAACTCCTATTTGGTCTGTTTAGGTTTCTTTATCTCTTTTTTAGGCTTCTCGGTACTGGCCTGTTCTTCCTTCACGGCTTCTTTTAATGCCTTCTCCTGGCTTTGTTTTTGTTTGGCTTCCAATATTACATCGGCCACCTTGCCCACGATCAGGCTTATACTCTTTGCGGCGTCATCATTGGCCGGAATGGGATAATCAACCAATGTTGGGTCGGTATTGGTGTCCACCATTGCAAAAACCGGGATATTCATTTTTTTTGCTTCTTTTAAGGCGATATGCTCTTTCTTGATATCGACAATAAAAAGCGCGCCGGGCAATCTTTTCATATCTTCAATGCCTGCCAGCACCCGGTATAATTTTTCTTTTTGACGGTCAATAGTCAACCGTTCTTTTTTGGATATCTTTTCGTATGTTCCATCCTGGCTCATCTTTTCCAGGCTTTTCATATACTTTATGGATTTCTTGATGGTAGAAAAGTTGGTTAACATACCACCGAGCCAACGATGTGCAATGTAATATTGGTTTGATCTTTGGGCATCCAAGGTAATAATTTCTTTGGCCTGTACCTTTGTGCCAACAAACAACACATCAAAACCTTCGGCCACAATACTGCGAATGGCGTTTAAAGCCTTATCTAAATTTGCCTGAGATTTTTTAAGATCGATGATATGAATCCCGTTCTTTTGCATAAAGATATAGGGTTTCATTTTGGGGTTCCAACGGCGGGTTAGGTGGCCAAAATGGGCACCTGCGGCCAACAACTGTTCTAAGGATACAGCGGGCATAGTTCACTCCTGTTTTTGGGTTGTTCCTCCACGTATCATATTGCTATACATCAACCCCATGGGGCACCCTGTGTATATATAACACGTGTGTGTTTTAGTTACATCAAAAAAAATAGCCAGGATAAACCTGGCATATAGTTTAACGTTTTGAAAATTGAAATCTTTTACGGGCCTTGGCAAGACCATATTTTTTCCGCTCTGTTTCTCTCGGATCACGGGTCAGAAAACCTGCTCGTTTTAACGAAGTTCTGTAGTCTTCGGAATATTGTATTAAGGCCCGGGCAATCCCCAGCCGTACGGCACCGGCCTGACCGGATAACCCGCCGCCATTTACGCGAATGGAAAAATCAAAATTTTCTACATTCTCGGTAATTTGCAATGGCTGCATAATATCCATCAACAATGTTTCACGTTTAAAATAATCAAGAAGTTCGCGCTTGTTTACTATAACTTTCCCATTGCCCGGGGCCATGCGTACCCGTGCAACAGACTGTTTTCTTCTACCGACAGAAATATATTGTTCCATTTAAATCGCCTTTACTAATTAGCTAATTTTAATTCTTTGGGTTGTTGCGCCATATGCGGATGTGTGCCGTCGGCATATATTTTTAACTTGGAGATCATTTGACGGCCCAGGCTATTCTTGGGCAACATCCCCTTTACGGCAAATTGCAGAACACGTTCGGGGTGACGTTGTAACATCACCGCAACCGATGTATATTTTTCACCGCCGGGGTACCCCGAGTGGCGAAAATAACTTTTCTGCCCCATTTTATTACCTGTAAGATGAATTTTAGCCGCGTTTACTACAACAACAAAATCACCTACATCATAATGTGGCGCATAAATTGGCTTATGCTTTCCTTTTAGAATATGCGCTATCTGGCTGGCCAATCGTCCTAATGTTTGACCTTCCGCGTCTATAACGTACCACTCTTTACAGGAATTGATTTCTTTTTCTTTTGCTATATATGTTTTCAAGGATGCCTCCGCTATCGAATTTTAAAAGAGCAGGTAATTTAATCCCGATTATGTCGGCTGTCAAGATTCTTTTTTTGATTTTATAAGATTATTTCCATTTTTCGGCTTGAGTGATATTATTTTGAATGATTAAGTTAACTCTTTATCATGCCGATTACTATAATTAATCAAAACAAAAGAATGTATTTATGATCATTAAAATCACAAAAAGCGATGATGCATTTCGTACACTTGAAGAAAAATGGACTTCCCTCTTATCAGAAAGTAAACTTAACAGCCCGTTCCTTACCTGGCATTGGATGTACAATTGGTGGCTAAATTATAAGAGCAACTACAAATATCCGCCTCAGCTAATTATCATCACGGCCTCTGAAAACGGTGCAAAGCTGGATTTAATTCTTCCTCTTTTTGTACGTACGAATGTTCGCTATGGCCTTTCCTTTAAACAAATTAAATATCTCGGTACCGACTATGAATCCAGTGATTATCTGGATATTATTTGTAATCCTGACATTGAGACGGACAAAATTAAAAGGATATTCGATAACCCGGAAATAAAAGACATATTTAATTCACTGGACATGATTTCATTCAACAATCTAAAAAGCAGTTCCAGGCTATATAAATTTAAGGATGAACTTTTTTCAGGTTTTTCAAAAACCACACATTCCAGAATCACCTCAACCTGCCCATATCTCCCCCTGCCCGAAAATGAAGATGCTTTATTAAAATCCCTTTCAAAAAACATGAAGTCTTCATTACGACGGACACGGAATAAGATAAAAAAAGACGCGTCCTTAAAAATGTACCGGGTCGAAGATGAAACAGAACTGCCGGGATTGATAAGAGCGCTATTTGAACTACATCATTTACGTTTTAGCGATCAAAACAAAGCAACTAAATTTCTTTATGAAATTCGGGGGGCTTTTCACACGGAAATGAGCCGTATCTTTTTGAAGCAAGATATTTTAAAATTATTTGTCGTTACTTTCGATGAAAAACCGATCGGCCTTTTATATTGTTTGGAATTTAATGGTCGGCTTATGTACCTGCAGGCCGGTTTTAATCCCGAGTTTGCAAAATATGCATTAGGCAATCAGCTTATTCTTTTTGCCATTAACCATGCCATGGACCATAATTGTGTTGAGTTTGATTTTATGCGCGGAAGCGAAGCATATAAATATAAATGGACCGACAAGGTGCGCTATCTCTATAAGCTTGAATATTCATGCAGCCTGAGAGGCAGTTTTTTATTGCAAATTGAAAAACTGCTAATCGGTGTAAAATCCATGGTAAGACCGATAATAAACAAAAAACAATGATTTTTTCTTTTTTCTATCCCTGTTATTTACCGACACTTCAGGAACTTGCAAACCTTGTAAACGATGATTATATATTTTTTACCGATCACTTTCAATTTGTAAAACGTTCCCGATTGACACGCGCACGTTTTAATCCATCCCGGCCTTACCTAAGCATTCCTGTGGAACACAGCGGGAAGCCTGTCGCCATTTCTCAAAAAAAAATACGCCGGGATGAAAACTGGACGGAAAACCATTTAAAATCTTTATATCATCTTTATCATAATTTACCGTTTTTTGAATATTACTATCCACGCTTAAAAGTAATATACCGGGTCCCCAATATTTACCTGGTGGATGTTCTATATTCCCTGTTGGATTTTTACAAAAGCGCATTTCAATTTCGCGGAGATATAATTAAATTATCCGGGTATTTCAAGGAACAGATATCAACGGGGCAATTACTGCAACATATTAAAGATAATTTCCCTGTCAGTGGCTATGGCGCCATTGCCGATACAAATACATTGTTTCCCTTATTGGATAATATGGATTTAAAGTATTCAAAAGAATGGCCGTTACCGAACAAATTTCCTTTTGAGTTAAATCCATTGGAATTTCTTTTCACTTTTGGCGCTGAAGCGGCATATTTACTGCGGACCCATTAATATTTTCTTTGCTTAAAAAAGTAGTCTGATTTAAGTTGACTTCAAAAATTATGAGTATAATGAAGACATATAACAACATTCTCACATCGTTAAAAACGAAGCGGGCCCTATTTGCCTTGTTGGTTGATCCGGATGAAATTGAAATAAACGATATTGCAAATTTAACCGCCGGAATTATTTCCGGAGGGGTAGATATCCTGTTATTTGGCGGAAGTTTAATTTCACGGCCTTTTTTTAACGAAAAAATATCTGCCATAAAAAAACAGTTACTCAATATCCCGGTTATTCTTTTTCCTGGCAGTCACAATCAAATATCCAAACAAGCGGACGCCATTTTATTCCTGTCTTTGTTAAGCGGCAGAAATCCTGATTATTTAATCGGGAATCATATCATGGCTGCCCCGGCCATTAGAGCCATGCAGCTTGAGGCCATTTCGACCGCTTATCTACTTATCGAGTCGGGAACAACCACCACAGTTGAATTTGTTAGTAATACCAAACCAATCCCCTCTGCGAAACCTGATTTGACAGTAGCGCATGCTTTGGCTGCGGAATACTTAGGGTTTAAAACCATTTATCTTGAAGCAGGCAGCGGAGCGGATCAAAGTGTGCCGGAAAGCATAATAAGAGCAGTCAAATCTGCCGTATCGATCCCTGTTATCGTAGGGGGCGGGATACGAACTCCTCAAGCCGCGGGAAGTATTGCCAGGGCCGGAGCGGATATTGTAGTTATCGGCAATCATTTCCAAACAAAAGACAATTTATCAACCATTCGTGATTTTCGAAAGGCCATTAATGACATATAAATCTAACATAGCAAGTCATATTAAAAATCATTTTCAGAAGTCGCTTTCTGTGTTACAGGATACACTAAATTCTTGTTCAGAAGACATTATTGATGCCAGCGAATTATTGGTTCACAGCGTAAAGGAAGGTAATAAAATATTAATTGCAGGCAATGGTGGCAGCGCTGCCGACGCCCAGCATATTGCCGCAGAACTTATTATCCGTTTGAATAAAGAGATAGACCGACCCGCCATACCCGCCATTGCGCTTACAGTTGACACTTCTATTTTGACAGCCGGTGGCAATGATATTGGTTTTGAAAATGTTTTTGCACGACAGGTGCAGGGCTTAGGGAACGAAGGGGACATTTTCATTTTAATTTCCACCAGTGGCAATTCACGGAACCTTATTAAAGCTGCGGAAATGGCCAGGAATAGAGGACTGAAAACAATTGGTCTGCTTGGGAGCAATGGCGGTGAGCTAAAAAATTACTGCGACCGTTCCATCATAATTCCCGGTAAAGAGACACAGCATATTCAGGAAGCACACCTGGTTGTTTATCATATCCTATGTGAAAATGTGGAAACAATTTGTTATGGCAGTTAATTCCATGGATTACGCTGAAGATTTCCCCATTTAAAACGATAGTATCTTTTAGCATGAATATTTATTTTCATTAGTGCATAAATTTTAATTACCATGATTGATTCCTTGCCACACATTTGACATTGGATTCTTCAGGTTGAAATCATATACGTTATAATATAGTATTAAGGAGCAAGAATGAGCGATCGATATTTAGTTACGGGAGGCGCCGGTTTTATTGGTTCCAACCTTGTGGAAAGAATTGTACAAAATGGGGATAAAGTAAGGGTTATAGATAATTTATCAACAGGAAAAATTGAAAATATTCAACCATATTTGGATAAAATCGAATTTGTTCAGGGTGATATCCGTTACCTGAACACGGTGATGGAAGTAATGAAAGATGTGGATTATGTTTTGCATGAAGCGGCACTGCCCTCTGTGCCAAGATCGGTTGAAACCCCGCTGGAGAGTAACGATGTAAATACGAACGGCAGCTTAAACCTTTTATATGCCGCAAAAGAATCCGGTGTTAAAAAATTTGTAATGGCTGCATCCTCATCGGCCTATGGTGAATCACCCACCCTACCCAAGGTTGAAACCATGCCCACTTCCCCATTATCGCCGTACGCTGTCAATAAACTGGCCGGAGAAAACTATTGTAAGGCGTTCTATAATGTATATGGCCTGGAAACAGTAGCGTTGCGTTATTTTAATATTTACGGACGCCGGCAAGACCCGAATTCATTTTATTCCGCGGTTATTCCAAAATTTGTCAGGGCATTATTAATGAATACCCCGCCCACTATTTTTGGGGATGGTGAAACAAGCCGTGATTTCACCTATATCGACAACGTAATTGAAGCCAACCTTTTGGCATGCAAGGCCCCAAAGAAAGCCTCGGGTAAAGTAATGAATATTGCCTGTGGAGAGCGCATTACACTTAACGAACTGGCCGCCGAACTGAACACATTGCTTGGTAAAAATTTACAGGCCAAACATGCCGACGAGCGCCCTGGCGATATCAAACATTCGTTGGCCGATATTTCCCTTGCAAAAGAACTGATCGGTTATGAAGGCAAACACAAGATCGGTGACAGTTTAAAAAAGACCGTTGATTGGTTTGTAGCCAATAAGCATATTCTTGGTTTATAAATTAAAAGCAGGCGGTTGGTCCCAACCGACTGGTTTTTTGATTTTAATCTCTCAGCTTTATGAAGCCTGAAAAGTATTAATAATCATTTAGCTTTAATAGTGAACGGAACTCTGCTGTTTTGATGTAAGCATTTTACCTAAAATACGGTTTAATCTTACCTAAAAAGAGGTAAGATATAATTGTAAGGATTCTGGATAGTTATATTCTCGTCTGCTGTTAAAACAACCGATCCGTTAACCGTATTCGTAATTGCAAAAAAGGCAAGAGAGAACGCCGAAAGATTTAAGAATTTTGTACGGGGGATATCCATAGCACTATGACACTATAAACAGACATAGGATGAATATACAAATTTTTAGCTCTATGTGAAATAGCGTGAGTAATCAATTTTAATTTTCGTATAGTTTTGGCATCTTTATTAACTTTAATAGAAACCTTTGCATAACCTAAAGAAAAATCTGATAAAAACCCGTTAATTT
>CAYWBI010000159.1:0-8786 GCA_964456445.1 uncultured Calditrichaceae bacterium | reverse complement strand
CTAAATAGGACATTACTATACTTATTTCATCAAAATCTAGTTCATCATCTTGTACTCGGGCCCCAACTTCTATATAATGTCCTAAATCATCTTCTTCAATTGGAAATTCATATGAACCATCAATTAATTCACCATATTCTGAACTATATGAATTTCTATATACTGCCTGTGGGGGTGATGTATAATTTGTACCTACCAAAACCTGGCCTGGATTAATCGAATTGTCAAATGTACCAAAGTGAAATTCATCTTCTATACAATATCTAATATCCAAATGATCATGCCCTGGATAATCTACAAATCCAAGCCTTGTGTCTTTATTAACATCCTGGTCTTTGGTTAGTAATGGATCAGGTTCAATATGCATGTACAATACAAAAAAATCACCATAGCTATCAGTATGTTTTACTAAAACATACCTTTTATTTGCATTCGTAGAATTACTACTAATTTTAGTAACTACACCATTCGTTACTGCATATACTTCAGTATTGTGTGAAGCTGCAATATCTATCGCTGCGTGAAAATCATAATTATCGTCCCCATAGTTTCTAGGTCCATACGAAGAAGAATAATCATCCTCTGTATAATCATACATCGGAAAATAAATCTGCCCAAACGCAACACCAACAATCGAAAGGATAAAAATAATTGTTTTTACTTTAGAAAACATGGCTTATATACCTTCCTTTTTTAAAATTTTGATTTCATTTTTTTCCAGACTAATGGAAAGTCCAAAAGGAACATATTGGTATTGTTCCCCCATAAACGCCGGAATAGTGTTGCGAATGTATGCGGGCAAAAAACCCGCGTCAAACACCCGGGATTCCGGGATAACTTCCCGTTCGGGTGTGATTAGGGTAAACCCCTCGCTTGTTTTATGGGCAAAGTAAAGAAGCCCGTTATATTTTACTTTTGTAAAAAGGTAGGGTAAGTTAAAATGGTATTGCCATTCCCGTTGAAAATTACGGTTTAATTTTAACAAAAAAGTATTGAAGACGTCCGTATTTTTTTTCCTATCTACTAAAACATAAATATTTTTTTTCCGGTCAACACTCACTACAAACGGCAAATCAAGCGCTCCAAAAACAAAACCGTCAAATGACATCTCCCGGTCAAAAGTATCTGTTTCGATATTATAAATCCGGAGCTGGGCGGGCATGGATTTATGAATAAATTTTTGAATACTAACCTTACGCCTGCCAGTTGAACTAAATTTTCTTTTTATTTTTTTTGCATTGGCATTGATTGCCGTGGTCAGGCTGTCATTTTTTATCTTATATTTTTCTTTCGGAATTACGCCGTTTCTAAATTGGAGCCACTGGTTTAAACGCTCCTGCCTCATACGGTTACGGCCCTCTTTTAGCGCCTGCAATTCGGAATAGTGCGGATTTAGCACCTTTTTATGGCTTTGGATGGCAAAAAGCACATGCTGATCATCGTACCAAACCGCATAAAATTCATGGGCTATGCTTCTTTGACGGAAGATGCTGCCATCTTTTAAATTGATAATTTCGAAATGGCTCTTTTCGCCGGATATTTCGGTGAGGCTATTGGTAATCAAGAACCTTTTGTTTCCATCCATCTCATAGCTGTCCCCTCCGGCGAGTGTTTCCCAGTTTACGGCCCCATTGGTCAAATCCACGGAAACGATTTTGTCTTTTTCCATTTCTTCCCACTCCAACAGTTTGCCGCTAACAATATAAATCAAGGTGTTTGTGGCGGGAATGGTTTGAGCGTCTTTTATGTAATTTTGAATGCCGGAAATTTTATAGACGGCTTTCCCATCCCTGTCAAAAACAGTGACCCCATGGGTTTTGTTTTGCATATCGGTGGTGGAAACGGCGATATATTTTTGGGATTCTTTTACAATATTGATCTTTTGTTTTTTGGGAAATTTGATGACTGACTGCCCGCCTGCGAACAATAATTGTCCCTGAAGAAAAATCAGAAATAAAAAAATATAAAAGTTCATTGTCCATCCTCATGATTATCTGAATTAAACATTTTAATTTAATGTCGAAGCTGTATATTCATTTTCCTAAGGAGGGCGGCCGTTTTCACATTGTTTTTCCTTGAAATAATATATAGTTATGTAAAAACGTTTATTATCTAAACACATACATAACCTTTATCATAATTCGAAAAATATTTAGAAAAAAGAAAAACTGAAATTAGCAAGGGGCAGAAGCAGAAAACTGGATACACGGTCACACCTCCGTCAAACAGCCGGCCCCCTCAAACCGGGCTGTCGGGGTTAAAATAACGGTTTGTTTTTTATAACGTATAATCTACCCCCCCCCCCTTGAGAGTCAAGGAAAAAATCAACTTTTTTAGGGCAAAAATTTGGTTGTAGTAAAAAACGTTTTCATCGCTCACATTGCCCCGGGCGCTGTAGGTGCGAACGGGGATTTTTAATTTTAAAATAAAATCCTTATTTTATGCAACTTTTTGAAATTTTCCACGCTATGTAATTGTTTACCTATATCATAATCTACTATCATTTATTTTTCAAGGAGACATACATGAAGTTGACCCGTTCCATATCTCTGCTGATTTTCAGCCTGGTCCTCGGCGCCCTCGCCGCCACCCCGGCCGGATTCTCAAAAATCAAAACCCTTGACGGCATCAGCGAGTACCGGCTGAACGATAACGGTCTTACCGTGCTGTTGCTCGAAGACCATTCCGCGCCCGTGACCACCTTTATGGTCACCTATCGTGTGGGTTCCAAAAACGAAGTGACCGGAACCACCGGCGCCACACACTTGCTGGAACACCTGATGTTCAAGGGTACTAAAAAATATAATAAGCAAAACGGCGGGCATATCGATAACCTGCTGGGCAACATCGGCGCCCGGCTTAATGCCAGCACCTGGAACGACCGTACCAACTATTTTGAAATCATCCCTAAGGATTATCTGGAGCTGGCCATCGACATCGAATCCGACCGGATGCGCAACCTGCGTCTGCGCCCCGAGGACAAAGACGCCGAAATGACCGTTGTCCGCAATGAATACGAACGCGGCGAAAACAGTCCCTTTAGCGCCCTGGATAAGGTGATTTGGGCCTCCGCTTTTGAAGCGCACCCTTACCACCATTCCACCATCGGCTGGCGCTCGGATATCGAAAATGTACCGGTTCCCAAACTGCGCGCCTTTTATAATACCTTTTACTGGCCGAACAACGCCACGGTAACCATCATCGGTGATTTTGAACCGGAGACGGCTTTAAAATTAGTCAAAAAATATTATGGCGCCATCCCATCTTCACCAAAGCCCATCCCGCAGTTATATACAACGGAACCCAAACAGGAAGGCCCGCGCCGGGTCATCGTTAAACGCCCCGGTCAATTAGGCGTTGTCGGTGTTGGCTGGAAAGCCCCGGAGGGCCTGGATAAGGCCACCTATGCGCTGACCATTTTAGATAAGATTCTTAGCCAGGGAAAATCAAGCAGGTTTTATAAGGCCTTGATCGATCCGAACAAGGCAGTGAATGTTTTTAATTATTATGTGCCCTTTCAGGACCCGGGGATGTTTATCCCTTATGCTTTTCTGGCGCCGGGCGTTACACATGAAGAGGTAGAAAAAATCATCCATCAGGAAATCGATAAAATTAAAAAAGACGGCGTAAGCAAGGAAGAAGTACAGCGTGCCATTAATCAGGTAGCCGCGGAAACCGCTTACGGGCGCGACGGCTCTTTTTCCATTGCCCGTCAGATTAACGAAGCCATCGCTATGGGCGACTGGACATTTTACGCCACCTATAAACAAAACATCAACAAGGTTACACCGGCGGATGTTAAAAATGTCATCAACAAATATTTTAATGAAGACCAAAGTACGACCGGATGGTTTATCCCTAAAAAACCGGGCGGGGACGGTTCCAAACACGCAGCCGTCAACTTTCAGATGCCTGATACACGTCAGTATTATCGCGGAGGCAGCAATACCAACGCAGCACAGCCCAGCTTTAACGCCATGGCCCCTGCAGTAAAGCCACAAAAAAATATGCTGAGTCAACACATAACCCGTCACAAGGTAGCGGGTATTGATGTACTGACGGCCCGCACCGGTGTAAAAGACGTGGTTACTTTCAGCGGTTCGTTACCCGCCGGGGATTTGTTCAATGATTCCGGGAATAACATGGTGGCCGATTTGACCGGCCGGATGCTGGATAAAGGTACGCTCAGCAATGATAAATTTGCATTAGCGGCCCGAATGGAGAACATGGGCGCACGAATATCCTTTGGCGTTGGTAAATATAACCTGAGTATAAACGGTCGTTGTCTTAAAAAAGATGCAGGAAAAGTAATTGCCCTTATGGCCGAACAACTGCGTCAACCGGCATTTGACGCCAAGGAATTTGAAAAACTAAAGAAACAGCGAGTTGGTAATCTTAAACAACAATTAGATAACACGAACTCCCGCGCCAGCGAAAAGCTTAAGGATGAAATTTTTTCAAAGAACCACCCGAATTATGAAACCCCAATAGAACAGTCAATCGCGGATATTGAGAAGGTGACCCTGTCCGACGTCAAGGCTTTTTATAAAAAATATTATGGGCCAAAATCGATGATCCTGGTTTTTACGGGCGATGCGGACACGGATGCATTACAGTCCGATGTAAAAAAATCATTTAAGGGCTGGCAGGGTGGCGTCAGCTATATGCATACAAAACGTGAAACGAAAAAAGGCGATGGAAAAATATACGGGGTGAGCATGCCTGGAAAAACAAGCGCCTCGTTAACCATAGGCAATGCCACCGGTCTTAAACGCAGCGACAAGGATTATCTGCCTTTCTTTCTTGGAAACACCATTTTTGGTACCGGTTTTGCCGGGCGTTTGATGTCCATCATCCGTGACGATGAAGGCCTGACTTATGGCATTTACTCCAGTCATGCGGGCGATATCTATGCCGACGGTTACTGGTTTATCGGCGCCACTTTTGCACCAAACCTGTTGAAAAAAGGTTTGAGTTCAACCCGGCGCGAGTTAAATCGCTGGGTTGAAAAAGGCGTAACACAAAAAGAATTGGATAAGGTAAAAACACGTATAAAAGGACGTTTTAAAGTCGGTTTGGCTACTTCCGCCGGAATGGCCAGACAAATATTGTCCATCGCCCAGCGCGGGATGCCCATGGAATATCTTGATGAATACCCTGCCCTGATCGACGCGGTTACACTGGATCAGGTCAACGGAGCCATCCATAAATATGTCCATCCCAAACAGGCCGTAACGGTTATTGCCGGCGATGTAGATAAAGACGGCAAACCGCTGACCAAGAAATAACAAATTTGGAAATATGGTTGGTATTGAAAAAAAACCCGTGGGGCATGCCTCACGGGTTTTTTATTGTATAAAGGTTTAACCGGTAACTGTTTTTACCTGCGGATTTCGGGGACCGGCGCCCGGTATTTCGAAAATTTGTTACGTAATATCAGCCGCTTCTTAACAAACATTGGGATCTTTTACGGTTCCTTCTTCCACCGTTTTAAAATACTTCTTTTGAATCCACAGCGAAACATTTACCAGCGAGATCAGAACCGGGACTTCAACCAGCGGGCCGATAACCGCGGCGAAGGCCTCGCCGGAATTTATACCGAAAACCGCCACGGCAACCGCAATGGCCAGTTCAAAATTATTGCTCGCTGCGGTAAAAGACAGTGTAGCAGATTTTGAATAATCCGCCCCGATCTTTTTGCCCATAAAAAAGGAGACAAAGAACATAACCACAAAATAAATACTTAATGGTATGGCAATCCGTACCACATCGAGAGGAATTGAAACAATCAATTCGCCCTTGAGCGAAAACATAACAACGATTGTAAAAAGAAGGGCAATTAGGGTAAGCGGGCTTATTTTAGGAATAAATATCTCATGGTACCAGGCCTTGCCCTTTAATTTTATCAGGCTGAAGCGCGTCAACATACCGGCAAAAAACGGGATGCCCAGGTAAATCAGAACACTCTCTGCGATTTGCCCCATGGAGATATTGACATCAAAAGATTGTAAACCCAGCCAGTCGGGCAGGAGGTTTAAAAACACATAGGCATAAACAGAAAAAAACAGAACCTGGAAAATGGAATTAAAAGCAACCAGACCCGCGGCATATTCGGTGTCCCCTTTGGCCAATTCATTCCAAACGATCACCATAGCAATACAACGCGCCAGACCGATCATTATCAGACCGGCCATATAATGTGGGTAGTCCTGCAAAAAAAGTATCGCCAGGGTAAACATTAACAAGGGGCCGATAATCCAGTTTTGTACCAGGGAAAGAGCCAAAACTTTCATATTTCGGAAGACATCGCCCAATTCTTCATAGCGGACTTTTGCGAGCGGCGGATACATCATAACGATAAGACCGATAGCAATGGGAATATTCGTCGTACCGGCCTGAAAGGCATTCCAGAAATCTGATATTCCTGGAAACAAAAACCCCCAAAATACGCCAACGGCCATGGCCAGGAATATCCACAGCGTCAGATATCGATCAAGAAAACTAAGTTTTTTTGTTAAGGCCGGCATAATACTCCTCGTTTGTTTAAAATGATTTTTATAATCCTATTTGTCGAGTCCCTGATAAAATTTTTTAAAATCCTTTTTTATCTCATCCCGCACACGCCGAAAAACATCCAGGATCTCCGTTTCGCTGCCACGTGCATCCGCTGGATCATCAAAGCCGATATGCAGCTTATGTTTCACCTTGCCAATGAAGACCGGACAGCTTTCCCTGGCATTATCGCAAACGGTAATTACATAGTCGAAGGATTTGTCCAAAAAGGTTTTGATATCTTTCGGATAACCCGTGCTGATATCGACATTTACTTCACGCATCACCTGTATGGCCATGGGATGTACCGCACCCGATGGCGCCGTTCCCGCGGAATATACATCCAAAGTAGGATCGAATGATTTTAAAAATCCTTCCGCCATCTGGCTTCGGCATGAGTTACCGGTACATAAAATGAGGATGCTTGTCATAGAAATTCCTGATACTGTTAGACTAAAATAAGGTTGAATAAATATCCGGAGAAAATGATGCACAAAGTTACGACACCAAAAAAAGTTAGGATTAACTTCATGCTCATCACCTTTTTGAGCAACATTGCTTCCGGAAATGAAAGTCCGACAACAGCCATCATAAAGGCAATTGCCGTACCCAGGGGTATGCCCTTGGCAACAAGGACCTGTATCACGGGTATAACACCCGATGCACTGGAGTAAAGCGGCACGGCCAGGATAACCGAAAGCGGCACGGCCCAAAAATTATCCGCGCTTAAATAATGTTCGAAAAAATTAGCAGGTACATATCCATGCATAAGCGCACCGATGGCTATCCCGATCAATACGTACGACACAACGCCTTTTACGATATCCAGCGCATCCCGGGCAATAAAAGGTAAACGTTTTCTAAAAGGCATCTTTGTTGATTCGAATGCCTGCTCTTCCCGATCGGTATTTTTTTGGAGTTGTAGCACCCATCCGGTGAGCCAGTTTTCCAGATTTAACTTACCCAAAATAATCCCGGCGACCATTCCCAGCAGAATCCCGCTGCTTATATAGATAAGGGTTATTTTTATACCGAACAGACCGAAAAAAAGCGCCATGGCAACTTCATTTACCAACGGTGATGTAATCAAATAAGCAAAGGTGACGCCCAAAGGAATTCCCCCTTTTACAAAACCGATAAAAAGCGGAACCGATGAACAGGAGCAAAAAGGGGTTATAGCGCCAAATGCCGATGCAAAAAAATATTCCAAACCATATAATTTGTTGTTTGTCAGATATCGGCGTAAACGGTCCACGGGAAAATAGGCATTGATGATCCCCATTATAAATACGATGCCTATCAAGAGTAACAAGATTTTTATCGTATCATAAACGAAAAATTGTAATGCCGCGCCCAGAGCGCTCCCCGATGATATTTGCAAAACGGAATAGGTTATCCAATTCGCGAAATCTGTTAGCATATATTTAATCTCCATACAAAAAGCAGAAGCTAAAAAACTTATAATAAGGCGATAATTTCTTCTGTTTTGGGAACGCGCCCGGCAATTTTTATTTCTTCATCCACTACAAGAACAGGTGTAGTGAGAACGTTATATTTTATAATTTCCTGGATATCTTCTACCTTTTCTACCTTGGCCTGTATCCCGGATTGTTCGAGCGCCTGTAAAACTATTTTTTCGGTCTGCGCGCAACTTGGACAGCCCATACCTAATATCTTTATCGTCTTCATTATCCCTCTATCGATTGTTTATAAATATATTTGATTCGTGTTTTAACGAAACGTTAAATAAAAAAAATTCAAATATTACAACTATTATTCTTGCTGTTTATAGCCTTTGTTTTATCACTTTGAACCGTGCCATCATCGTTTAACCATTCTTTTATCAGAGGTAAAATCTGGTTGATATATTTTTCGTAATTCATCTTGTTCAGGCTATAGTAAACCCATTTGCCGTCCTTTTCGTCACTGATGAATTCCGCATCACGCAAAAGGGATAGATGTTTGGATACCGTTGAATTGGCCAAGCCCAGAACGTCTTTTATATCACAGACGCACATCGGTTTTTCTTCCAGCATTTTGAGGATGCGGATACGATTGGAATCCGACAGGGCCTTAAAGACTTTTACCAGTTTACGCATAACCATCTCATTTCGTTGATTAGCTAAATATAGACATGGGATATCTTTAATCCAAATTATTCTTCAATAAAAATCTTTTTCACAGAGTTACACAAAGAAGGCACTAAGACCACAAAGGTTTGTTTTTTTATAAAA
>CAYWBI010000158.1:0-8836 GCA_964456445.1 uncultured Calditrichaceae bacterium | reverse complement strand
AAGAGATATGTAAGGTTACGTGACGGAACGATTGCCCGCCTGCCTGAAAAATTGATTGAAAAGTTTAACTACATAATTAATTTTGGCCGGGTGGAAAACAATACCATTCGTTTTGCAAACCACCACATGACCTTTGTTGACAAACTATTGCTCGAGGCGGACCACAAACAATTAGATGCCTTAAGCAATGAAAAACTCAATCAATTGGAACAGTTTGAGAAAATCAAAACCTATGAACTCCCGCAAAATTTCATCGGTGAACTGCGGGATTATCAAAAAGCAGGCTATGACTGGCTCCACTTCCTCCGGGAATTCGCCTTTGGCGGGATTTTGGCCGATGACATGGGTCTCGGAAAAACCATTCAGGCCTTATGTCTGCTCCGTTCCATATTAAACGAAAACCCAAAGGCAACAAATATAATCATTGCGCCCACATCCGTTATATTTAACTGGATAAGTGAAATACAAAAATTTACACCGGACATCATTACACTGGTTCATTACGGTACAAGACGTACCAAGGATTTTCGCCGACTGAAGAAATATCAGGTGGTGCTTACAACTTATGGACATTTAAGACGGGACATCACCTTTTTAAAAGATTTAACTTTTGATTATGTTATCCTGGATGAATCGCAAAACATAAAAAATCCACTTTCGGAAACATCCAAGGCCGCCCGGTTGATGAACGCGCGCAACCGGATGGCGTTAACGGGCACTCCCGTGGAGAACAATACGATGGACTTATGGGCGCAATTTGCCTTTGTGAACCCGGGTCTGCTTGGTGATTTAAACTTTTTTAAAAATACGTTTATGCGGCCGATCGAAAAAGATCAAAATGTTGAAGTGGCCGAAACTTTGAAACGTTTAATCTTTCCATTTATCCTGCGCCGCACAAAGGAGGATGTGGCCACCGAGCTGCCGCCGAAAATCGAAAGTATCACTTATTCGCCCATGTCCGATGCTCAACAGGCATTGTATGATAAGTGGCGTTTGAGTTACCGGGAAAGTATTCTCGGTGAAATTGAATCCAAGGGGATTGGCAAATCAAAATTCAAAGTCCTGGAAGGCCTTACCAAATTACGGCAAATTGCCTGTCACCCTGGCCTGGTGACCAAAAATTATTCCGAAGAATCCGGTAAGTTTGAAGCTTTGAAGGAAATGATCCAGGAGATTATTTCGGAAAAGCACAAAGTGCTTATCTTCAGCCAGTTCGTACAGATGCTGCAAATTATCAAACGCTATTTTGATGAAACCGGTATTAATTATTCCTATCTCGATGGTTCCACCAAGGACCGTCAAAGTTCTGTCAACAACTTTCAGGAAGATGACTCGATCCGTACATTCCTTATCAGTTTAAAAGCCGGTGGTACCGGACTAAACCTAACCGCTGCCGACTATGTGGTGCATTTTGACCCCTGGTGGAACCCGGCGGTGGAAATGCAGGCCACGGACCGTGCTTACCGGATCGGCCAAACCCGTAAGGTATTTGCCTATAAACTGATCTCTAAAGATACGGTGGAAGAAAAAATTGTACGTTTGCAGCAAAGCAAGATGGAGCTGGTCAAATCCCTGATTTCCACCGAAGAAACTTTTTTCAAATCACTTAAAAGGGATGATATTCTGGAATTGTTTGATTAATTGAAACTATGTGCAAAAAAGCCCCAATTGGAGCTTTTTTTTATACATGACAAACTAGATCAACGATTGATACTTAGCGCAATAGCAGCATTTTCCGGGTCAAAATATTGCCACCGCTGCTCAACTTATAAAAATAAAGCCCGCTGGCAACCGGTTTTCCAAACAGGTTAACGGCTTTCCAGATCAACTCATGATAACCGGCCTGCAGCGGTTTATTTATCAATTCGGCCACCTGCTGGCCAAGCGTGTTATAAATTTGCAACTGAACCCGTTGCCCGGATGCGCTTTGGGGAATTCCAAACCGGATGTGGGTCAACGGATTAAATGGATTGGGATAATTTTGTTTAAGCGTAAAGCTGACCGGTACGATCACGGGTTTAAAATCCGCATTACGTGTGGCATAAATTTTAAAACGTGAATATAGAGCTTTGGGCCTAAATTCGTAAGAAGCCGTTTTTTGCATATCTACGATTTGTTCCCTGTGGTTGTCAACAAGATAAAGATAGACACCCTGCCTGCTGCCCATATCCGCATCCCAGCGCAGTATATGCTCTTCGGAAACATCTCCCGCTTCAACCACGGCCTGCCATGTCCGGACATCATCGTATGATTCTAACAGCGGTTGCATATCACGTGCAAGATGTTTGCTTGCGTCTGAAAAATAAAGGGTGCTTTGTGTGCCAATGGCCGGGGGCTCCAGGATTTGTGTCCGCGGTGACGCCATGCCCAAACCAAATTCATTTTGAACATCACTCTGGCCTTTACTATACAATGCAATCGAAAAACGCAGTTCCGATATCGATGAAGACTTAGATAAAACCCCGTCGGTCGTTTGGTTTACAACCGGGTGCTGCGGAAGGAGGTCGGACGCTTTTGTACTAAAAATCAAATGACCCGCTGTTTTGGAATAGAACCAATATCCTTTCCATGATTCGGCCCGCGCCGTATCGATATCGGCCCATAGGTAGCCTTGCTTATCCTTAACATCCACATAATGATAAACGGCAGGCCCTATCAAATCCTGCTGCAAGGCCTGTGGCAGCGGCAAAACTGTTGCACTCTCTCCAGGAACAAACTGCATATCGCGCCACCAGGTTGTATAACCCAGCGGGGCGCCAATTTGGTTCCAACCCACATCAATGGCTACCGAAAGCGTATCTCGCAATGAAGCCTGGGCTATCGATGAAATATCAACATCAAATGAATTATTGGATATCGCCCAGACCGCCATCCCCTTAGGAAAGACCAAGTCTGGAAAAGACCGTAAGGGAACGTAGCGTTCTTCGTCCTGCTTCCAACGATAAATTTGTGCAGTTGAATCCGGGATAAAGGCTGTCCAATGTGTAGCTACCGGACGTGGCACATTGATCATATACCAATGATTACGTAAAACACGGCGATGGTTATTGTCCACAAAAAACCCAATATTTTTGATAAGCTGGCCGCCCTGGCCATTGCCATCCACATCATAGCCAAAAATGCGCAGCACATAAGCGCCGTCTTCCAGAGGATAAAATTGCAGGATGTCGGATTGTACGCTGTCCTTTTCTTCGATTAAAGTGGTGGGATTGAGCCGGAACAAACGATAATGTGCAAAAAGGCCACTATCCGGTTCACCTATTGGATAGCCTGTTGTATCATCAAGATAATAATGCAGGTTAAAGGCGCTTTCCCTTAACAACGAATCGGAACGGGCCGTAATGAGCACATGCGGGGCGAAATCATCAAAGATGGGCTGTAAAACAATTGGAAAGCCTATACCCCGATCATTGCCAGGTTCGTTGCTACTAAAATCAATAAAAACAACCTTGGCGCCGCGCGGTAATTTTTTGTTTGGGTGCAAAGAGTAGCCGACTTTTATCGAATCACCCGGGCCGACCGTTTTCTGACTCGTATCCATATTAAACCAAACATTTGTCAACGAATCCGGGTGATAAGTAAAACGGGCGATCAACGTCCCCCCTCCCATATTCTTAAGCAGAATACTCTTTGTAAGGGTTTTATTAACCGGCAAATCGGTCTTTGTTCCGCTTGTGTCAACCTGTGCAATTGGCGCCAGGGTAACCGATGCCGCCCGGCTGGCCTGGGAATAAATAGTACCCGCGGATTGAAAAAAATTAAAGACCGATACAAAATATTGCCTGTTTATTTCCAATGAGTTAATCCGCAGGTGCACAGAACTCCCCACGCTAAAAATGCTATCAACAGCAAGTATTCCGTCATTCGGTGAAAATACCGTGTCAGTAGCGGAATAACGGACTATAGTCCCTGTATAAAAATCATTCGCAGGCATATCAAAAGTAATATCTATGGCCTGGTCTTGAGGCGCAAGACTTAGATCCAGGACCGGCGCAATGGTATTTAATTTAATTTGTATGGCAAAAGTATCTGATACACTTTTTTGGCCATCATCCGCCGAAAGGATAACTGTGTAAGAGCCGGTATCGGCAATAAGAGGAGTAAATTTTATAAAACCAGAATCGGGATTGATGGTAAAAAGTGTGGTATTGTCCGATATATGCACGGTATCGCCATCTACATCATACACAAACCAGCGGGCATCAAATACCACATTGGTGTAGATGACGGTATCGGGCATGGCAACAAAACGGGGCGCATCCTGAATTCCGGCGACGCTTACTTCAATGGTGTCGTTGCTCACAAGCCCATCCGCATCTTCCGCGCTTAGTATAATTTGTTGTGGTGTTTTTGTAAAATAGTCAGGGGTTAGATCCACGACAAACAAACTATCCTGCACACGGCCATGGATATTTGTGGTATCACTGTTGCTTACCAGCCCAAATATCAAATTTTCCAGAGGTGTAGAATCATCAACCACAAAAGGAAGCAGATTAATTTTGACTTCCGCCTGGTCTTCTGTAAAAGCCAGGGCCGACAATCCATTCCATAGCGGCGGTTGATTTTGATTTGAGGCAACGGCATTTATTTTCACGCCAAAATGTGGATTGGCCGGGTCGTTGCTGTCCACAAATAAAGTATCATCATAACTAAGCGCCTGATTTGGTGCAAAAACCAAATCGAGGACCGCATTGCCTGCAGGTGCAATACTTGCGGGCAGCTGTTGCAAAAAGCTAAAAACATCGTTGTGTTGCGCAATAAAGATCGATGAAATATCCAGGGAAACCGCCCCATCATTTTGAAAAGAAACCTGGATCGTGTCCACTGAACCAACCAAAGTACCATTATAATTAATCGGCGATGGGGTTACCACAAGATGTGGACGATCGGAAGTAGATGCCAGAAAAGTTCCACCATACAAGCCCTGGTTTATCCGACCACCATTGGGCGCAGGTTCAAAACTGAAATCATCCGCCGGATCGCCGGCATCAATGGTTGGGGATAATGGATCGGGACGATAAAAATCTGCCTGAGGAACAAAAATAGGCGGACGATTTTGATTAATTTCCTTCCCGGTGAGGCCCGAGCTGGCTAAACCAATGCTGGAATAGGAGGCGTTAACCGTTGAACCGGCATTCATCTCTAAATCATAGCTTCCGTTAAACCACAGAACCGAATTACGTATATGGGCCCGGGCAAGATTGTCAATCCGTAAACCATTGTCATTATCAATCACCAAAATGTTTTTTAAAAGAGCACGGGTTCCGCTGCCCAGTTCTACAGCTACCATATTGGAATCAAAGGCTACATTTTCCAATTGCAATGTATCGCCCCTGATGGCGGCGCCCAGATTATTATGACCGATTCCACCCAATTTCATCCACAAAGGACGTCCATCACAGCGAAGTGCAGTATCCGCTCCGTCTATTGAGAACCAGTTAAAACGAACCGTATCGGCCGCGGGGTAAATATTGATCCCATCCCAAACTGTGTTTACCGTATCATGATGCTCATTGGTAAATTCGACCATTTGCTGTTCGGAACCCTGGACATTTAACCGACCAAAAATATCCAAATAGGCCTTGTTTCCAAAAGCCATACGCACACCGGGCATGATATTCAGGGATTGCCCACTAAGGACCAGGGCCGAATCCGGTACATATTGCCCGTTAATTGTATCGGCCAGCACACCACTTAAAGCGCCGCTTACAAATTTTATTAACTGGATTTCCTTGGATTGTGATGGATTACTTACCTGGTTTCCATTATATCCGGTTTCAACCCTGTACCAGTAATTCATAAACTGCTGTGTATGTGTATCCAAAAAGGTGGAGTCGCCAATATTTGTTAAAAACGCAATTTGTTGCGCAGCAGACATCTCGGGCCCGGTGGAATCACGCCAAACACGGTAAAAATCAAAGCTGCCGTGAACCGGGTCAAAACCCGTCCAATTAATGCGTACACCACCGGGTTCGGTCGCTAGATTTGTAATCTGTGGCCCCCAGGCCTGATTTAAAAGATTGCTAAAGGAACCTTTGTTTGGGTCATACTGTAAAATATCGAGATAGCCATTTTCATCAGAATCCCAAACCAACATATTGGTTTCCGTCGGCTGCCCCATAACTTCCTTGCCTGGCCGTTCAGTATAAGTATAGCCATTATTGTTTTGAGAGCTGTTCTCAAAAAATTTAAAAGCGCCTGTTTGGACATGCAGGATAAAATCCAACTGGCCCGGCTGCGAAATATTACCGGGATCCGAGCCAAAATCCTGTACCTGGATATCCGTGATGATATCCGGTGTGGCTTGCATGATTGGCGAGTTGGGTGTTGTGACCATACGCGATTGGTCTGTCTGATCTACCTCAAACATAGTAATTTCACTACTGGCAACAACCAAAACCTGCATGCGATGATCACCGTTGGAGTAACTTTGAATGGCCCTTGCACTGGTGTAAAAATTGGCGCCGGTTGTACTGTACATTGGGCTAAAACCCCCAAAACCCTGATAAGCCTGAAAATAGAAATTTCCATCGTTAAGAATACCAAAAATATCTTCACGTCCATCATTATTAATATCAGCTACATGTAACGTATTCTTAACAGTATTCCCAAAATCAATGTAAACAGGGGGGACGCCCAGACCTGCCCCGGAAATATCCGCTCGGTAATACAACGAGTCGTTTAACACCAGCATATCGGGGCGGTGATTGTTGTCCGCATCGAACAGGGCAACTTGTTTTAGATTATTCACGTTCATAGACGGCCCGGGGCTAAATATAAACGAAGTACCGGATTGATTGATGGCCGTATAGATATGGGCATTATCAAATACAAGCAAATCCGGCATACCGTCATCATTCAGATCTGTTTTCAATAATTGTGTATTGCTGACATTGGGAACAATGCTGAAACCAAGGTAAATTGCCGTGCGGTTAAGAAGCGCCCCTTTACTGTCCGTACGATAGAGGACAAGTGAATCGCTTATAAAAACTGCAAGGTCTGGGGCGCCGTCAGAATCGAAAAAACCACTGACATAATTTGTTGTCATTTTGCTCGGTGGCAATTGATCCGGCGATAGTTGATAATCCATATCGGCGGCATTGTAAGGGACAAATGTGGCATTGATGGTGTGTGCCCATAATGTTTGAAAAATATTAGGGTGCAATTCACGTATTGACGGTGGAATGTTAATTTGCCATTTTTCACCCGGAACGCTTTGGTTTGGGATTACCCGGGTTAAATTCAGATAAACACGCAGCGAGTCAAAGGGATCATATTCGGCAATATAAGGTACCGAGCCGGAAAGATTGCTGTGGATTATGATACTATCCTGGATTGTTGCCAGATCCGGTATGGCAGAGAAATAGAGTTCTACCTTTTGCATGGGCTGATCAATAATATCATTTTGGTTGGGAAAGATATTTATCAGTTCAAAGTTTTCAATCACCGTATTCATATTCATACCGGCAGCAACGGCCAATGCCTGCCCCGGGCCCTGCCCACCGGGGTTTATAAACAATGTGTTGAAGGACTGGTTCTGTGCATCCGTATAGGCATCGTGCCAGCTAACCGCTTTATCGGTTGTTTCACGAATTATGCCCTTATCATCCGCAAACCACAGGATTTGTGAAACACCCGCCGTGGCCGTAGCGGATTGCAAGGATTGTCCCTTAGTAAATTGGCCAACGGCCGTGACCTTTCCGGTCGGGGCATCGAAAACCAATATTGGGGGGCCATATCCTGCATTGTATGTACGTTGAAAGATATTGGCGTTTTGGGTGGCCACGGAGTTGCCTGCCAGGTACATATCATCGTTTATCCCGTCAATAGATATATCATTAAGTTTTATACCGGGAAAGGTGTCACCCGGAGCAATAGTAAAGGAACCGGCATTTAAACCTACGACAAAAGACGAATCATTTTTAACCCCAACCATATAGGCATTGTTGTTGCCGCGTGCAATATTTCTGGCAAATAACCCGGGGTTCCCGTTTTTTTGTGGCGCCCAGCTCAGCCCACCGTCGGCGCTGCTCAAAACGACGCCGCTATCGCCTGCAGCCCAAACCAGGTTTGTATTTAAATCATAAAAAACAACCCGCAGGTTTACCGTCGTTTGTATAGAATCATAGCTCCAGACCGGGGAATCATTCATATTCCGCGCAATGACGCCATGCTCACCGGCGGCAATTATTATCTTGTCGGTACCGAAATAAAATGCCGTAACAGAATAGAAGTTACGTGGCGTATTTAAATTCTCCTGGTTCCAGTAGTGTCCCTGATCATACGAACGAAGGACTTGCCCATTGTCACCGGCGGCGTAGAGTTCGCCACCACCATTGAGACCGGCAATATCATGTATGGCACCGTTAGTAGGATTGTTATATGTTTGGTGCCATTGTCCTGCAAAGGCAAATTGCGCACATAAAAATATAAGCAAAAAATGTTTTGTTCGTTTTAACATCGGATACTCCCGAGACAATTTCATTAAGCAATAATTGAGATTTCTTCAGGAATATTGTTCGGCTTAGTTTTACATGAAATAAGTTATAACGTGAACAATAAAGATTTTAGATCAATATTTTTTCTCGGGAGACAAAGACCTTGAAAATATCTTTAAGATAAGAGACAAACAAGACCATATATGGAAGCGAAGGCTTTATTGCCTTTGTCATGAATTTCGTGTTTTTCCTGAAAGAAAACAAGAATCCCCTTTTTGGTTTCGGCTAGTCCGGTTAGTGTTAAAAGTTATATGAAAAAATGAAAAGTCAAAATTATCATCTATTCCATGTGGCACCGAAGATATTTACTGGCTGAGAACCCATTAAGAACCAAGGGC
>CAYWBI010000157.1:0-8866 GCA_964456445.1 uncultured Calditrichaceae bacterium | reverse complement strand
TAAACGAGGCAAGTATGGTCACAATCGGAGAGATGATGAGAAAAAGTGGAAACCAACGCAATCCCGACCAAAACAGTAAGGGTATTAAAATCGCAATAAATACCAGTGATGTTCCCAGATCCGGTTGACGTATAATCAATATAAAGGGCACAAAGGCCAGGGCAACCACGCCAAGAAAGTGCTGAAAGCGGTTTACGTTAACTTCGCGGTTGGCCGCGAACCTTCCTATTGCAAGTACGGTGGCGATTTTTGCCAGTTCGGACGGTTGGATTTTTAGCGGCCCGATTGCCAGCCAGCGTTCCGCGCCAAACCCCTTTGTCCCGACAAAGTAAACAAGAACAAGTAACAAAATTGAGATAACATAAAAAGGATATGCCAGACGTTCCAACATGCGAAAGGAGAGATAAGGGCCTGCAAACATCAGGATCAGCCCAATGATGACAAAAAGAAGCTGTCGGTTAAAGAAATAATTTTCTGCATTGGTAAAACTGGTGGCGCTGTAAACGGCAATAAGGCCCACTGTTAAGAGCAGAACAATTAAAGAGGTTAATGTAAAATCATTTCGGGAAAACATGGTATTACCTGTTATTGTCACGGGTTGGATCAATGGTTATTTTTATCGGGCTAATACTGTTTATATCAATTGGTGCAATCAGGCTGTCTATGGCCACATCTTCCTGTGGTATTTCTTTTTTTATCACCCTGCGCGGGATGATGTGACCGTAAAAAAACTTTTCCATAAATTTACGTGCAATAGGTGCGGCAACAGCCCCGCCGCCCCCGCCATTTTCAACGATCACGGCAATGGCCACCCGCGGTGTATCGAGCGGGGCAAAAGTCATAAACCAGGCATGTGATTTCCCGTGGGGGTTTTGTGATGATCCTGTTTTGCCGGCCATTTCTATGCCGGGCACTTTGCCCAGCCAGCCGGTTCCGCCATCCACAACCCGCCGCATTCCTTCGCGGACCGCGTTAAAATTTTCCGGCGATATATCCTTAATATGACTTGGTTTGCTTATAATCTTGATTGTATCCCCGCTGGCATAATCATATTTATAATCTACAAAATGCGGCGTATAATAGGTGCCTTTATTGGCCAGTATCATGGCAAATTGGGCCAATTGAAGGGGTGTAACTAAAAGCTCGCCTTGTCCGATGGCCAGGTTTGCCAAATTGCCGCGTGTCCAGCCATGGAGGCCGTAACGCTTGTCAAAAAATGCCTTTGAGGGCACAAGGCCCGCGCTTTCATTGGGCAGGTCAATGCCGGTGAGCGCACCAAATCTGAAAAGACGGCTGTATTTTGTCCAGGAATCCAGACCGATTTTTAACCCTAATTTATAAAAGTAAACATTGCAGGAACCGCGAATGGCTTCGTATAAATTTACGGTGCCATGACCGGCTTTTTTCCAGCAATGGATGGTTTTCCGGCCGATTTTAAAGTAGCCGGGGCAATTTGTCTGCCAGCCCGGAGTGATTAATCCATCCTGCAAGGCGGCCAGCGCGGCAACAATTTTATAGGTGGAACCGGGTGGATAGACACTTTGGATCGCCCGGTTATATAGAGGGCGTGCCGGGTCATTTATTAATTTGTCCCAGAGTTGCCATGAAATTTTGCCGGAAAGGATACCCGGATCAAAATCCGGTTTGCTTACCATCGTCAATATACCGCCTGTTCGGGGGTCTATGGCAACCAGTGCGCCACGCATATCAACCATTAATGATTCGGCAAATTGCTGCATGGCATAATCCATAATTAAATGCAGGTCTTCGCCGTGCACGGGCGGTACATCATGTTCCGGGTCAAAGAGGCCCAGTTCACGACCCGAGGCGTCAACACGGATGTATGTCAGGCCTTTTTTACCACGCAGGTCGGCGTCGTATGCCTTCTCAAGACCGGATTTACCAACGATATCACCCGGATCAAAATTCGGATTTGCTTTTTCTTCCTGTAGGGTTACCTCTCCGAGTGAACCAAAAATATGCGGTGAGCCCACACCGGGGCGATAATAGCGTTTTGGCTCAAGCACACTTTGTACGCCCGGATATTGCAAACGGTTTTCTTCGAGACGGATTAATATTTTGGTATCTACATCCCGTGCGATTGGAACCGGACGAAAGCCAAAGTGCCGGTTGGCCAGGTTATGCATCCGATCGGTATCCATATTGAGCATATTTGCCAGAGGTTCATAAAGGGAATCGGGAAAAACCTTCGGAGTAATCCCAACCGAGAACGCGGCGGTATTATCGACGAGTATCCGCCCTTTACTGTCCAATATCAAACCACGTACCGGGGATTTGCTTTGGGCGCGAATGCTATTGTCCAATGACTTTTGTACATACTTGTCTTTATTAAGGACCTGTAGCCGGAAAAAACTAAAAGCAAGAATTATAAAAAGAATGCTGACAAACAATATAATTAAAATCCGTCGTCCGCCTCCTATATCTTGAGATTGGGGGTTCATGCGTTTTTAGAAAAAATTTTGGCGGTAAAAATATTAGTAATCACCAACATAAGCATGGTGTAGATAGTATTTGGAAAAACACGATGTGTAAGCAAATAGGCAAAATCAAAATCAAGTTTTACCTGTATAATCAAATAGTAAATAAACTCGTGCAGGAATATGAGTATAAAAAACCATAGAAAGCGTATCGCACCTTCCATTTTTAGTATGGTTATTTTACCCGCGCCATAACCTGCTATGGCCTTTGGAAGCGCGGAAATACCGATCGGCATGGCGGTAAGCGCGTCGATAAGCACCCCTAAAATAAAACCGGAAGTACTCCCTGCTGTGGATCCAAAGCGATTTCCGATAAGCAGAACAATGATCAATACCATCTCTGGTTGCCAGAGATTGATTGCTATAAAAGGAATCAACAGGCTTTGTATCACCACGGCGCCAAGGCCATAAATAATAAAAACGTACAACAAATATTTTATGTTTTGGTTCATCACATCCTATTGGGTTTTAACCGTGTTTTGCGGTAAATATATAAGAACCTCTTCCAATCGTTTAAAATTAACGGCCGGTATTACATTTATTTTTTGAAACAAAAATTGATTGTTTATTTCAATATGTGATACAATGCCAATCTTAATATGCGCCGGATAAATTTGACTATAACCGGAGGTAAAAATTACATCGCCTACTCTTATATCAATTGTATTTGGGATTTGATCCAATAAAAACCCGTTGCTTCCGTCCCACTTTATTATGCCAAGTTCCCGGTTGCGTTGAACGCGTGCGCTCACCCGGATATTTGGGTCCTGCATAATTTGGCAGATGGCAAATTTGCCTGAAATATCGACGATCTTTCCGACAAGTCCTTCAGCGGTCATTACGGCGGTGTTTTTCATTGCGGGCGTAATACTTTCCGATGACAGGAGTAAGCCACTGATCAATGATTGTGGGCTGAACCCGATAACCCTGGCCGGGACAAGTTTATATTTTTGCTGATATTTGAAATCCAGCAATTTTCGCAGGCGGATATTTTCCAGAAGTGCGTCACGCAGATTGAAATTTTCGTAGGAAAGACGTGTATTTTCCTGACGTAACCGGGTGTTTTTTCCTTCAAGTTCAAAGTAATTGTGTAGCGAAACAAAAACGGTTTCTATGTTGCCGATTGTGTGTGCGGCACTTGAACGGAGCCCCTCGGTTATAGCGCTGTCACTTGTGGTCATAAAAACAAAAGAAAAAAGAATATACACAAGTAGCAAAAACGCTTCGCGAAAACGGGCGATGATGTTTAAAAAGGTCAGCATATCATGAAACGCTTTGAGTTAAACAGTGCATTTTTACACTTACATAATTTATAAAAGCAATGGAACCTTATTCCGGGTGTCCGCCATCGAAAAGTGTTGCGAAGATAGCCCCGTAGTCCATGGATACTTCATCGTTCTTTATTCAATCCGGTAAAGGATAAACAATAATTTTGGTTCAAAATAAAAATATCGCTACAAATGTATATTCCCCCGTTTTACATGGGTTTACGGTTTTTTACCAATACTTTTTGGTATTTTTCAGGATTTTCCAATATCTTCCCACAGCCGCGAACGACACAGGTTAAAGGGTCATCGGCAACAAGTATGGCCATATTTGTTTCCTTGCGAATACGGACATCCAGATTCCGTAACAGTGCTCCGCCTCCGGTAAGAATAATGCCGCGGTCAAGAATATCTGCCGCCAGTTCCGGTGGGGTACGTTCTAAAGACATTTTGATTGCTTCGATGATTTGGGCTATGGGATCGTTAAGTGCGTTACGGATTTCCTTGGAACTGATTTTTATAGTTTTGGGGATACCATCTAAAAGATCCCGACCTTTAACATCCTTCTCGAGTTCTTCTTCAAGCACATCTGCGGATCCAATTTCACATTTTATGTTTTCTGCTGTTTTTTCACCAATCAATAAATTATGATTGCGTTTAAAAAACTGTACGATTGATAAATTCATCTCATCGCCGCCGACACGGATTGAGTTAAAATGTACGATACCGTTTAAAGAGATAACGGCAATTTCGGATGTTCCGCCGCCAATATCCACAACCATGTTGCCCATGGGTTCGCTTATCTCCAAACCAACCCCAATGGCGGCTGCCATGGCTTCCGCTACCAGATCGGCTTCCCGTGCGCCGGCACGCTCGGCGGAATCACGGACCGCCCGCTTTTCGACCTCCGTGATGCCCGAAGGGACGCAGATTACAATTTTCCCGATCATCATTCGGTTAATATTGGCCTTTTTAACAAATTCACGGATCATTATCTCCGTGGCCTCAAAGTCGGCGATCACGCCATCTTTTAACGGGCGGATAGTGTTGATACTGTTGTGTGTACGCCCCAGCATCTGACGGGCTTCGTTACCGACCGCGACCACCTTGTCCGTACCTTCTTCAAGGGCGATGATTGATGGTTCATCAACTATGATGCCTTTGCCTTTTACATAAAGCAGGGTGTTGGCGGTGCCAAGATCAATCCCAATATTAGAAGAGAAAAAATTTAAAAAAGAAAATCCCATCGGATGCTCCAGGTGTTAGTGTTTAAAATGTCTGATACCGGTAAACAACATACTGATGCCGGCTGTATTTGCTGCTTCAATAACTTCATCATCACGAATCGAACCACCGGGCTGGATGACGGCGCTTGCACCGGCGGCCCCCAGGGTTTCGATGCTGTCCTTAAATGGAAAAAATGCGTCGGAGGCAACTGCCGATCCTTTAAGCGAAAGACCCGCATTCTTTGCCTTTTGTACGGCAACGCTGGTTGCGTCCACCCGGGACATCTGGCCCGCGCCGATCCCCAGGGTTTGTGTGGAATTGCAAAATACAATGGCATTGGACTTTACATGTTTAACGATCTTCCAGGCGAATTCAAGGGCGCTCCTTTCATCCACCGTTGGCGGACGTTTTGTGGCAATTTTAAGTTGTGCCTCGTTTAATAAGGATGTGTTGCCTTCCTGCACTAAAAATCCCCCGCTTACACATTTTATATCCACTTCCGGTGTTTTGAAGTCCGCCGGGTCAAAGGTCAGCAAACGAAGATTTTTTTTCTTTTGCAAACGTTCCAGCGCGTGTGGGCTAAATTCGGGGGCGATGATACATTCGGTAAAAAACGGCGCCAAAGCTTCGGCAAGGGTGATATCCACCAGACCGTTAAAGGTGATGATGCTGCCAAAAGCGGATTGTTCATCGGTCGAACGCGCGCGGCTGTGTGCCTGGAGCAAATTATCTCCAACACCGACGCCGCAGGGGTTGTTATGTTTTATTATCGTACAGGCCGGTTGGGCAAACTCGCGGGTTAAGGCCAGCGCCGACTGGAGGTCCATAATGTTGTTAAAACTAAGTTGTTTGCCATGCAATTGCTTAAGTCCGCCAAGCAGTTTATCCCCCGGGTTCTGGTACAGAGCCGCTTTTTGATGATGATTTTCCCCGTAACGCAAGGTTTGTTTTTTTGCGCCCTGCAGCATAAAAGTTTCCGGAAGATTCTTCCCGGCGCCCAGATAGGTAGCTATGGCAGCATCATATTTTGAGGTAAGGGCAAAAACCTTCTGAGCGGCCCGCGTCGCAAATTGGGCCGGGATTTCGCCATTGTTCACACGGTACTCATTCATAAATTCTTCATAATCATCCGGAGATGAAAGAACCGTAACATATTGGTGGTTTTTGGCGGCGGAGCGGAGCAGGGTAGGGCCGCCGATATCAATTTGCTCAATGGCCTCTTCGCGGGTAACGCCGGACCGGGCGATGGTTTGCTCGAAGGGGTACAGGTTGACCACAACAAGGTCGATGGGCATTATATTCTGCCCGGCAAGTTGTGCCAAATGCTCCGGTGTGCGTTGTGCCAGAATCCCACCATGGATAAAGGGGTGTAGAGTTTTGACCCTGCCATCCAGCATTTCCGGGAAACCGGTTATCTCGCTTACCGGTGTAACGGTAATGCCTTCGTTTTTCAGCAAGCGTGCCGTGCCGCCCGAAGAAATCAGCTCTATATTGTTTTTGGATAAGAACCGGCCCAGCTCCACCAATTTGCTTTTATCGTAAACGCTAAGCAAAGCGCGTTTAATTTTCATTCTGTCTCCAACGGGCCCGGGATAAACCGGTTCCCCGAAATTTCATAATTTCCGTTTAATACCATTTTTATCGCCCGAGGATAAATGGCATGTTCCACTTTTAAGACTTTTTCGGCTATCCTCTCCGGAGAATCCATAGGTTCCAGATGGATCGCCTGCTGCTGGATGATAACGCCGTGATCATATTGTTCATCCACAAAATGGACCGTGGCCCCGCTTACCTGCATACCACTTGCCCATACCGCGCGGTGCACATTCATTCCATACATGCCGCTGCCGCCAAAAAAGGGTAATAAAGCGGGATGAATATTGACGATCCGCTGTTTATAAAGCGCAAGCAGATCGGCCCGGATATATTTTAACCAACCGGCCAGGGCGATGAAATCGATTTGAAACGTGTTTAAAACGGGGATAAGTGACGTTTGACTTGTTGGCGCTTTGTTTCCCTCATAAACATGATAAGGAACCTGGTATGTTCGTGCGGTTTCGATGGCGCCGATCCCCTCTTTTGCAGCTACAAGCAGCGCTATTTTTCCCGGTAAAAATCCGCTGTTTTGTGCGTCGATCAAATTTTTAAAATTTGTGCCCCGGCCACTGGCAAAAACAGCGATATTGGTCATCTTTAACATTTCCAAACGAAAAGCAGAAATATAGCATAAATAGGCGATTTTAGCAAAAGGGAAAAAACAATAAGATAAAACGCTTAAATCACCATATCCCTCTTCTTAAGGATGATCAAACTGCAACTTAAAAACCCGCACATTGGCGGATTATAGATTTCGGGAACGTTTAGCAGCGCTAAGGGCGCCGCTCACTTCTTACGAATCCGTAGCTACTTCTCCGCATTCCATTCGCAAAAGGTTAATATTCCTGCAACGTGCAAAAAGCGTTTACACTAAAATCTGTCAGGCCTTAAATTATTGGTTCTACTGCGATTCTTGTGGGTAAACATTGTTTTTCCGAAATATAGTTCCAGGTTTTACAGACGAGAGGCAGCCCACAGATAAATCTGTGGGTTGATTTTATAACTTTGAGTCTGGTCTAAAAAGGGGCTAAAGCCCCAAATTATGGGGGGGCGTGTTTTCCCCATCCTAAAGGATGGGGTTGGTCAAAGTATGTAACTTTATTAAAAACAGTTGACTAACCCTGCCATTTATGGCGGGGGTAAAGTTGCCCCTCTCATCATTAAGCCCTTTAGGGCTTTTTAGATTGGGCTCAACTTTTCCTAAAATATTCTAAAAAATACACCATATTTCCACAAGACTCCCAGTAGCGCCAAATTATTAGCAAAACTTGAGTCTGGTCTAAAAAGGGGTCTAAAGCCCCAAATTAGGGGTGGGCCGTGTTTTCCCCATCCTAAAGGATGGGGTTGGTCAAAGTATGTAACTTTATTAAAAACAGTTGACTAACCCTGCCATTTATGGCGGGGGTAAAGTTGCCCCTCTCATCATTAAGCCCTTTAGGGCTTTTTAGATTGGGCTCAACTTTTCCTAAAATATTCTAAAAAATACACCATATTTCCACAAGACTCCCAGTAGCGCCAAATTATTAGCAAAACTTTGAACAGTAACCAAAAATAAATCGAAAAAGTATTTACTTCTTCCACGCCGTGTATTACTTTTGTGTCAATCATGTAACACAGGAGAAGAAAGTGGATACATTAACTTTGAAAATATCCGAGGGTATAAAAGAGAAACTAAACACGTATTCAAAACGCAAAGGTTTAAGCAAGTCTGAAATAGTAAGAAATGCATTATTGGATTATTTTGACAAGGATGACCTTGACAGGCAAGGTTCATTCTATGATTTAGCAAAAGATTTAGCCGGTAGCGTGAGTGAAAAACATGACCTTTCCGTAAATAAGGACCATCTTAGCGGATACGGGCAATGAAAGCCAAAAAGATCATTGTCGATACCGGTCCACTCGTAGCCTTTTTAAATAAATCGGACACATATCATGCATGGGCATTAATGCAATTCGCCCGCTTACAACCACCGTTTTTTACTTGTGAACCGGTTCTTTCCGAAGTTTGTTTTTTGCTTAGAAACTCTGAAAAAGGCGTACAAAATACACTTTCAATGATTGAAAGAAATTTACTTCAAATCCCATTTAATATTGAACCCGAAACCAACCTATTAAAATCATTATTGAAAAAATATAATGATATTCCAATGTCGCTTGCAGATGCATGCTTGGTGCGCATGAGCGAACAAATATCTGAAAGTGTTATTTTTACACTGGATAATGATTTTAAGATATATCGAAAACACAGAAGGAAAGTAATTCCGGTAATTATGCCATAAT
>CAYWBI010000156.1:0-9038 GCA_964456445.1 uncultured Calditrichaceae bacterium | reverse complement strand
TTGACAGCAAAGGGCGTGGTTTTAATATTTGACATTTTAACCGGACACTAATGATCTGTAATATCAATGCCGTACTTATTTCTTTGTTTTAAATTTGATGTGATGGCGACAACAATGACATCGGGGTTAGAATGATTATATTCATTTTCTGAGATGATGATGACCGGACGCCGTTTGCTGCTCGACAGGTTGGTAAAGGGGATTGGGATTAAAACAATATCCCGTTGGTTAAATATCATTCCAAACCTCATCCTTTTCATTCTCCCAAAAGTCCGTTGAAGAAATTGATGCTTCTATTAATTCCTGATCGGATTTGTTCAATAATGGCCGGATGATAATTTCCACCTTTTTTGATTTTATTTCCGGAAAAACCGGTAATTGAATCCGCCCGTTTTTATCCGCTTTTGTAATATATTTATACATGTCTATTTCCTGTTGTTGCAATTTCGGAGCTTTCAATTTTCGATTATCTATTTATATGCGTTCACTCTAAAAAGCCCTAAAGGGCTTAATGATGAGAGGGACAACTTCTTTTCCCCGCCATAAATGGCAGGGTTAGTCAGATGTTTTTAATAAAGTTACATGCTTTGACTAACCCCATCCTTTAGAATGGGGAAAACACGACCCACTCCTAATTTTGGGCTTTAGCCCACTTTTTTAGACCAGACTCATTTATATGCTTTAATTCAACGATAAAGGTTGTGTGGGCATATTTTCTTTGACCACACCCAATTGTATTAAGCGACTGTGTGATAATATTGTTCAATAAGCTTTAGATTGCAAAAATTTTTGAACATCTTTATTGGATATTATCGCAGTTAGAGCGCGTGTTTCTTATTCCAGTATCCATATTTTTAGCCCCGGGCCAGGAACGGACAAGTTACGTGTTTGCCCCCCGTGGATATCGGAATCGGAAAACCCGCTCAGCCCGTCATTGATCGCAACGGATTGGTTATTGGCCACCAACCGCCAGGTGCCTTGCGGTAATGCCACATTTTCAAAGATAATATTCTCAGTCGATGTGTTCAGCAAAACCAACACTCTATTGTCCACAAAATATCCAAGTAATCGAGTATCCTCCGGCTCAAGCCAGCTGTAGTAGCCGGGTTTTGGTTTTTCACTGATACGGAATACCGAGCCCGCGCTGCTTTTACGTAATGCGATCAAACCTTGCCAATAGGCATTCATGTTTTTATAGTTGCAAAAATAGACGCCGTCCCCATCGATATTATGCCCAAGATTTTTCCAGATAAACTGATTGGCGCGGGCAAGATTATAGGTGTCTCTTTTGCCATGTATCCAGATGGGACCGCTGCTGGTGTGTTTAACAAGTTCAACCAGTGGCGCGCTCCCTTTGCTGCGCATAAATTCGCTGCCGCCATGCAGGACAACCGGCCCGACGGACGTGAACAGCAAGGTAGCGGCAATTTTATAGGGAATCTCATCCACGCCCATCATTCCGTTCCAATCGGTCTTTGCAAAGCGATCGGCCAGGGCCCAGTTATCATGGATGTCGAGATAATTAATCCCGGACAGGGCAGATTTATCCGTGGCAAAACCCGCTGAAAGGGCTTTTTTTACAATATCCCGCTGCCCGTTGCCCCCGGCATATCCCCGGTCGCTTTGTTTGTTCTGTGGATTGGAAGTGGGCCCTTTAAAGGCATTGCGGCTTTCATCCTGAAAAAAAGTGATCGGAGCGTCTTCTTTATACCAGTCCCAGTCCGGGTTGTTTTCATAGTCCGGGTCGGCAGAAGCCATCCAGGGTTCGCCGTAAATGATAAAATCCGGACCAACGGCCATGCGCAGGGCGCGCAAGGTTTGCTCATCGGTCTGCCCCGCCAGATCGATTCGGATGCCATCGATACCATATTGATTTTTAAGATCGGTGACCTGCTCGATAACCCAGCGACGCATCATGGGGCGTTCTTCACTTTTTGTTTCGGTACCGTATGCCCCGAGATAATCAAAGTTGTTATCGGTACGGTAGAAGTAGGGCACATCTATGGCGGAAAAGTTGAAATACATCTGCCGGGCGTCCATTTTTTCGGCGGTATGGTTAAAGACCACATCTACAAGAACCGCAATATTTCGGTTATGAAAGGCCTGGACCAGGTCACGAAAATCCCTGTTTTGGCTGCCCCATTCGGCGCCCTTTACGCGGTAGCGGCTTTCCAGGGCAAAGGCATGTGAGGTGCGGTAACCCCATTGGTAATTTTCAAGATTGATGCCCTGGGCTTTCATATAGGGATCGTCTTTAAAAGCGGCCTGCCATTCCTTATCCGGGTAGTGCAGATACTCTTGCACGGGCATCAGGTGCACGGCATTGATACCCAAATCCGATAGGTGGTCAAAACCGATTTTCGCGCCCGCGGAATTGCGCAATCCCGGTTTTGTAAAACCGCGAAAAGTGCCGATTAAGGAATCGGGCAGGGGCAGGGTGCGGGTAAAATCCTGGATATGCACTTCATAGGCAATCAGGTCCTGCATTTTGATGGGGCCGTCCTTTAACGGGCTGGCCGGTTTCATCCGGGGCCATATACGTGCCGGGCCCCATGTATCTACCGAAACACGGGCCCAGGGATCACTAAAATGTTGTTTTATCCGATCGAAAAAATGGTTCCCTTTTTCATCCGCTCCAAAGGCGGCAAAGTCATAATACCAGCCTTCCCAATTACCGACCAGTCGCGCCTGCCAGATGCCATTGGCGCTTTTTTGCATTGGAATGGTTTTTGCTGGTAAGTCACCGACGCGCTTATAAAGATAGACCACAAGGGAATCGGCGCGTGGGGCAAAAAGCCGGATATAGGTGTGGCTGTCTTGTGGATTAAAGTTGGCCCCGAGTTCCTTGTCCGAGTACATCGTGCGGAACCAGCCGTCATATTTAACCGCTATGGTTTTTTGTTCATCATTTATGGTCAGATAATAAAGGCGTTTTATATTTACCGGTGATTCGGGGATCAACTGTAATTTTCCAGGGGCGATATACAGCACTTTTTTTATTGCCATTCGCACACCCTCTGCGTTTTTTAACTGGTAGTTGGATGTGTTATAGTTGTACCGCTCTGGGCGCTCACCAGGGTAATATAAACGGATATAATTGGGGCGTACCATTTCCGCGCGCAGGGGACGCTCTTTTATATCATAGCCATAAATGAAATTACCCTCTTTGCTGTTTGGTGCGTTATCCATCGGCGCGATCCATTGACCGTCATCGATACGGAATTTAAAAGGTGTATGTGTTTTGATGGTTTTATATCCGGGGTTTGCAATGGTTTTTATCCAAAGTTTTGTGCCGGAAAGCCGGGTCATTTGTCCGTCCGGGGCGGCCATGTCATCGTTCCAATTCCGGAATGCCCCGGTAAGGACAACTCTGGTCGGGGATTTTTTGTAGATGCCGTCATCGTAAATAAAAGTGACATGTTCGCCCTGTTGGGCGTATCCGCTGCTTCTTTGGAGCGCGGTGAACGTATCCTGCGCATGTAAAACAAAGATAAAGCATGTAAGAACGAGAAATAAACGGTTCATAAAAATCTCAACTTTTTGTATAACGATATTTTATTTTCGAGCCCTAAATTAAAAGATTTAGATATAGGATGCAGGTGTTTTGTATGTTGAAATTATATTTTTATAGCTTTATAATATTAGCGGAAAAATATTGGTTTTAAATGTTTTTGTGTGATCGGGCAATATAGAGAACTAATTCATTGAATTTGTACTAACAGCTTGAAAAATAATCAATTGAATCGTAAACTTGATTCTTAATTTAACGATAATAAAAAAAGCTTATCCAAAGATAACCTTTATATCGATTAAATCCACAATAAGACGCATATTCTTTCCCGGAGAATCCTTTTACCCGGAACCTTATCAGAAGATTACATTTTTTGATGTGAGATGTTTTTATGAATATTGCCCTTTACGTGGCGGAGCCGTGCCCGGACGGAAGGTTTCGCCGAATTTCGTCTTATTATTCTGTAAAGTGAAGTGAATACCCCATGTTTGGAAAAGAGTTTTTTCTGAACGATGATCAAGCTACTTGGGAAAATGTTCAAAGGAAAAGTATTTGAAAGTTATAAGCACTCCGCAAAGATTGCATGAATTATGGGAAAACCGGGATATACAATTTACAGAAATGATGAAAATTGTAGTAGATGTTGCACGTGGTATTATTGCAATTGATGCGGATATGCATGCGGATTTAGAAGAATTATTATTGCAGGATGGATCAATGCAAAGTGACTTATGGGGTGCAAATGTTTATCCCTATGAGAAGGACGAGGCTTTTATTGAGTTTACTTCTTTTATTAATATTCGTCCATCTGATAATAATCGCAGCATGGAAGTAAAGGACCCGCTGTTGCGAGCGGAAATAACTGAGATTGTTAATAAATTAATGGTAAGATAATGGCCGATATAAAATTTCACTCAAATCTGAACCTGGAAAAATGGCAGGGTTATGAACGGGACCGACAAGTGCTGATGATAGCCAATGAGTTGAACCGGGCTAAAAGCTGTATCGAACGGGAAAAATTTGAAAACATTGCGCCGTGTTATGAACGGGCATTGGAATTGGCAGATTTAACGATTGAGGATAAAAAATGGAACGGGCGGCGCAGGGAACTTTTACGTTTTCGGGAATACCTCGCAGAATTATATTTTTCGGGGGAAGTAAACCCTAAAGTCAATAACCAACTTTATAACGGAATTATTTCCCTATCCGTTGAAGCCTATAATATGTTGCACGGGAACTAAAATTTAGTCTTAATTTGCATGATTCACCCGGAAAAAAAATAAATGCACATACTGGTAACCGGCGGTGCCGGATATATCGGCAGCGTCGTGGTGGAACAACTCGTACTCGCCGGGCATCGGGTAACCGTTGTGGATAACCTGAGCACGGGTAAAAAAAGTCATGTGGAACCTGCGGCTGCTTTTTATGAGCTGAATGTGGGCGACGTACCGGCCATGGGCCAATTGCTCAGGACACAAAAAATTGATGTGCTGATGCATTTTGCCGCGTTCTCCCTGGTGGGGGAATCGGTTGCCGATCCCGATAAATATTTCCAGAACAATATTATCAACACTTTAAACTTGCTCCATGCCATGCGGGGCAACGCTTGCCGCAAAATTATTTTTTCTTCCACGGCGGCGGTGTATGGCAATCCCGAAACAACACCCATCGAAGAGCAACATCCCATCCGGCCGATAAATCCGTATGGTCTTAGTAAATATACCATCGAGCAGGCTTTGGCCTGGTTTGGCCGGGCCTATGGTTTTAAATACAATATCTTTCGCTATTTTAATGCGGCCGGCGCCACGGCCCATCATGGCGAAGACCGCGAGGTGGAAACGCATCTTATCCCTTTACTGATCGATACCGCGCGTGGAAAACGCTTTTCCTTTACCTTGTTTGGCAACGATTACGATACACCCGATGGCAGCTGCATCCGGGATTACATCCATGTGATTGATCTGGCCCGGGCGCATATACGGGGAATTGCCAACCTTGACAAACACCCATCCGCTGTCTATAATCTTGGAACGGGCAGGGGGTATTCCAATAAAGAAGTTATTGCCATGGTCAAAAAAGTCAGTGGCACGGATTTTAAAATTGATCCCGGCGCACGGAGGTCCGGTGATCCCGCGGTATTGGTGGCATCGGCGCAAAAGGCCCGGGATGAGTTGGGCTGGCAGCCGCGGCATAGTGGGTTGGAGGAGATCGTGCAAAGTGCGTGGGAGGTAGTAACAACAATGAATAAAAAATAAAAAATACAAAAGAAAAAATACAAAAGAACGGACGATAAATAAAAGATAAAAAATAACAATTAAACAAATACAAGATACATGAACAATACTTTAAAAATGGATAGGCAGAGGGAACAGAAATTTATCGTATCGGATGTGGAGAGCCGGTATAAAGTGGATCTGGATGAGCGGTTGATTGATCTATCGGTATCCGTGATCCGCTTTTTACAAAATTTGCCTAAGGGTAGGGAGTTTGATGTATTCCGATATTAATTATCAAAGTCCGTGACGTCCATTGGTGCAAATTTTAGTGAAGCACAATCCACAACTTACCGTGAATTTATTGCAAAATTACGAATTGCCTTGCGCGAAGCCCATGAAACCTTGTACTGGTTTAAAGTGTTACAAAAACTATTAGGGGAATCTAACCGGTTTCCAATGGATCTTATGGATGAAGTAAATCAAATAAAGAAAATCCTGGGCGCCATAGTATCCAGAGCCGATAAAAAACTAAAAAGCAAATAATAATTCAAACTCTTTTTTTGTCAGGTACCCGAAAAACCCAAACACAATAAAGTCTTAATATCTTGTATTTTCTATTTTATATTATCCAAGGATTAACCATGAACAACCATAATCTGGTGGCAATCAAAGGGGTCTTTGAAAACTATCCATCCGTGATGGCCGTATATCTCTTTGGTTCGATGGCCAGCGGAAAGACGCGGCACGACAGTGACATCGACCTGGGCGTTATCATTGATGATAGCAATATACGCCCATCTAAGCTGGATATTTTAACACAACTTGTACGCGTTGGTTTTGAAAATGTGGATTTGGTCTTTGTGGACCCTTCCGATATTGTCCTTTTGTTCGAGGTTGTACGTCATAATAAACTGCTGTTTAAAAAGGATGAATTTGATTCCGGTAGTTTCTTCTCCCTAACCGTCCGACGATATTTTGATTTTTTGCCATACCTTGACGTTCATAAAGATGCATATAAAACGAGGCAATTGCATGGTTGATGCTTCTGTTATTATAAGACGCTTAAAAAAACTGGATAGCTATCTTGCCATCCTGCAATCCTTGCAAAATTATGATAAGGAAGCCTTCTTATCGACGCCCGAATATTACGGAAGCGCGGAACGTTTTCTGCATCTAAGCATCGAAGCGCTCCTGGATATTGGCAATCATTTGATTGCGGATCAAAACCTTGGCGAAGTCCGTTGGTACCGCGATATACCGGAAATTTTAAACAAGAAGGGTATCATTAACGATCAACAGGAGAAAACATGGATCCGAATGATCGGCTTTCGAAACGCGCTTGTTCATGACTATCTCGATATCGACCGCTCTATTGTTTTTGATGTATTAAACAAACATCTTAACGAAATTGATGATATTAAAAAACAATTTGTTTCTTTATTGTAAACTCAGAACAATTATTAATTTCTTAACGTAATTACCAATTTTCTGGAGATACCAAATTCTTAGGCAAAAAACGAATTTTTTTTCTTCGCGCCTTGGCGCCCCATCAGTGAATAATGAACAATTTCCAGTTGAGCGCGTGAAGAAATATTGACAATGATAAAGTGAAGGGGCGGGTCAATAAAACCCCGTGATTTTGTTTGTGGGCAGAAACAGATGGATAGAATACAAAACGTTTCAAATGGTTCGAGAACGTTTATAGTACGTATCATGTTTTATATTAAAGCAAGGACCATGAATAATGCTTAAGTTTCTTGCGGATGTAAATATTGAAAAAACATTGTTGAATTTGTGAGAGTAAAAGGTTTTGATATTTTGTGGGTACCCGATTTTGATCGTTGCATGCAGGATGAAGAGCTTTTAAGCCTTGCGGAAACAGAAAAGCGGATTCTGCTTACCAATGATACGGATTTTGGACAAATTATTTATTATCAAAAACGAATTTCAACAGGGATCATACTTTTTCGTATCAAAGGACAGGTCGTAAAGAAAAAATTAAAAGCCTTAAATATCTTGTTTTCCACTTATCAGGATCAAATAAGAAATAGTTTTATTGTGATTTCCGATCGAAAAATAAGAATCAGGAGCCTGGAGAGCTTATGAAAAAAATATCTCTTTCTAAACGAATTGAAGTAAACCCAAATATTATGTTGGGTAAGCCGGTCATAAAAGGCACTCGGCTGCCTGCTTCCATTATTGTGGAAAAAGTTGCCCATGGGGCGACGGTTAAAGAAATTGTCGAACAATACCCCTTCCTGGAAAATGAAGATGTACGGGCAGCTTTGCTTTATGCCGCTCAGGTTATGAAGATGGATAATGTGTACGCCGTTTGATGAATAAATTGTATTCACTAATTTTCCTGCGGTATGAAATTATTAGGCAAAAGAGAAAGACAATTAATATTTACTAATGACCAATTACCAATTACTACTTCTGCCGGGAGGTTTTAGGATAAGTTAAAAGGTAATCTCAATTACGAATTAAAAATTACGAATTAAAAATGTAGTAAGGTAACAAATATAAAATACGTTTTTCTTTGTGGTTTTGCGTCTATGCGGTTATTGTTTTTCCAAAGTAGAAAGTAGAAAAAATGAAAAATGAAAAATGAAAAATGAAAAATGAAAAAAATATCGAACTCCGGGAGCGGTTGCTTGCATTTTCAATATCGGTTTTCAAATTATTAAAAGAATTGCCCCATCAAAAAGAGTATGATGTATTAAGATAAAAGATAAAAGATAAAAGATAAAAGATAAAAGGGCTTGAAATGGGAGAAAGATACACGTCTGATTTGCGGGGACGACTATTCCGGTTTGCTGCTAATACCATACGTTTGATCATGTCTTTGCCCGGAAAAAAAGAATTTGATGTCTTTCGCTGGCAACTCTCCAAATCTGCAACATCTATTGGGGCCAATTATGAAGAAGCCCAGGCCGGAACAACCGCTGAGTTCAAACATAGAATTACTATCTGTCTTAGAGAAGCCCGGGAAACAGATTATTGGTTACGCTTAATTAAAGAATTAAATATTATCAATAACCCCAATCCGGGAAACGATCTAATGGCCCTTTTAAGTGAAATTAGTGAAATTCAAAAAATTTTTGGCGCCATTGCCGTTAAAGTAAAAAATAAATGATAAAAGTCTTTACTAAAACAAGACGGGACATTATGAAAAAATGTGTAATTGACTTAAAAAGAATTTTTTCGGTTCGGAAAAAACATATCCATATTCCATGCGCATCAACCTTTTATCTTTTATCTTTTGCCTTTTTCCTTATGTTCTCCTGCACTTCCCCCACCTCCTCGGACAA
>CAYWBI010000155.1:0-9053 GCA_964456445.1 uncultured Calditrichaceae bacterium | reverse complement strand
GGTATGTGGTCAAAGCGGCATTGTTCGGGCCTAACGAAGGATAAAATCCTAAAGAATTATCGATTAAAAAGAAAATTACATGGTTCCATTAAAAATTTTGGTAGATGGTGAAGTTCACTACATTGAACATGGTCCTTTCAAGGGCACGGTCACAGAGTTATGCCAGAAGCATAAAGATGAAAATAGAGCTATAGCTTTTGCATTTCTTATCTTTGACTTTGAACATCCTCAACTCATAAAAGTATTAGACGACAAAGAATACTGGAATGCTTTACATGCAATTTCCGGTGAACTTTTAAGCATCTTTTATATTCATTCAAGAGAACAAAATTTTGCCGAAGATTTAAAAAAGTCAGATTGTTTAATGAAAAGAGGTTTATATCCCTGTACCGCTGATCAACAGTATCAAGAAGCTGCTGCAATTTTGAAAAATTTCTTTGTATTTGATGGCGAAGTAAAATTGCCGAGTGTGCTCTTCTTTCAAACTTCAGGTCAGATGGTAGAAGATTACTTTTTGATAGAATTGAAAGAAGAAAGAATTGAAGAGAGTTTTATAGAACTTAAATCATACATCAAGGCAGCGGTAGAAAGGCTAAACATAATTGATGCAGAGAATTACGATAATACTACCGGAATTTTTGAAAACCTAAAGCAAGGTGTAACAGTTGAAAGAAATAGAAGAATTATATCCAGAAATATCAGCAAATTTCCAATTCAGCTACTATTGAGTTGGATTTTAGGAAAATTATAAAAACGATAACCAGGCGTTTCACAACACTCCGCTCCGCTCGGACTCGCTGAAGCTCGCCGGTGAACTTCACGTTATTGGGTAATTAAAATATGAGCTTCAACGTTTCACAAAGCCAGAAACGCATTTTTGAAACGATGTCAATTATAAAAAAGGAAAAAGAAGAAGCTGAAACCATTACAACATGGGCAATCAGAATCCATCATATTCTTCAGCATAATAAAAAAAAGCGGATAAACACCTATCCGCTTTTTTATTTTTGTACTACTCTTTCTTTTTCTTTTTATCGCCGATGTAAAACATTTCCTCCACCGGGCGGACGGGACGCGCAAACCACAGCGGACGGCGCAAACCGTTGGGGCCGGGCGCCGGACGGGTCATGGCCAGCCATTCCTTATAGACGGCAAAGGATTTGTCCGTATCGACCTCAACATCCCCGTAACGGTCCTCGGGGCGAGCTTTTTCGATGCGCACCTTTTGGTGCCAGCAATGCATCCCGCTTATCGGGTCGGGATGTACCTCGTGGGTGATGTTCTGGTGTACGCCGCCGTCGCTCCAAAAAATACGTGATGAATCGGGGTCGTTGCTTTTATAGGGGCGGATGCCGTCGATGACCCTCATCTTCCATTTGCTGCCTTCCTGTTCCAGCTTTACGGTGTTGGTGGCCCAGCGGTTGCCGATTTTATCCTGGATGCGGCGCCAGCGGCCAATATGGTGCGAACAGGCCACAATGCCCGGCTTCATGCCTTCTGTCACCCAAACCTTGTCCACAAAATAACCGATGCCCGTGCTCACCCGCAGCAGATCGTTGCTTTTTATCCCCAGCCGTTCCGCATCCGAGGTATGCATCCAGATGGGGTTGCGGTTGGCGATCTCGGTCAGCCATTTGGCGTTGCCGGAACGGGAATGGATAAGCGTCGGCAGACGAAAGGTGGGCACCAACGGAAAATCCCCGGCGGCGCGGTCCAGGTTGTCTTCATGCACATGGCTTTTGATGTAGGTCGGCAGACGGTATTCCGGCCAGCCCCAATCCACCATGGTTTGCGAATAAAACTCCTGTTTGCGTGAAGGCGTGGGGAAGCCGGTACGGATTTTTCCGTCCACTTCCACACCGATATTTTTACCGTCGGCGCTGGCGATGCCGTTTACCGGATCGACCCTGGCCCTGGTGGCCGAAGCCTCGTCCACTTCTTTCATATGCATGTTATAGGTTTCATTTTTTATTTCAAAGGCGCCGTACTTGCGCATATAGTCCAGCGGCGAAAGGCCTTCGCTTTGCGCTTTTTCCGGCAGGCCGGGAACCCGTTCGAATATATAGCGGTAATATTCGTCGATGGTGATCTTTTTGCCGGGGCGGTAGGGCGAGTCAAAATGTTTTTTTATCCCGAGCGAGCCGTCGGGGTCCATGCGCCAGGAAAGCTCGATCCAGAATTCGTCTTCCTCCCATACCTCGCCGGGATTGGCCTGCCAGGTGAACTCCACTTCTTTGCCCATGCGGCGCATGGCTTCGCGCAGGACGGGCTGCCTAAAGCCCATCCATTTGCCGGAATGGGTTTCATAACTGATAAAATCGTGCCGTTCGGCGGAATGGCCCATGGGCAAGACGTAATCCGCATAAAAAGCCGTTTCGTTCCAGGTGGGCGTCAACGCGATGTGCATCCCGATTTTCTCCGGGTCGCGCAGGGCTTCGATCCAGGTAAAACCGTCGGGATAGGTCCATACGGGATTAAAGACACGGGTAAAATAGGTGTCCAGCTTGCCACGCCCCTCTTTGAGAAAATGTGGAAGCAGGAAACTCATTTCAAAAAAGGCCAGCGGGTATTCATCGGGGAAGTGCAGTTCGTTCCAGAATTTTTGTGCGGGCGGTTTGTTGGGCGTAGTCGGTTTCATCTTGTTCCAGGCGCTGGGTTGTGTGCCGCCAACCGTTCCTACGCTGCCGGTGAGCACGTTCAAAAAATGCAGGCAGCGGGCAACGGCCCAACCGCCCAGATTACCGCTTCCGGCGCTGCGCCAGTTATGGCTGGCAAAACGTTCGCCCGCCTCGCCGATTTTATGCGCCACGTCGATGATGGATTGCGCTTCAATACCGGCTTCTTGAGCGGCAAATTCCGGGGTATATTCCGCATACTCCTCGCGCAGGGCCTTGATGAAATTGTCAAACAACACGTCTTCGCCGGGGCGTTCGGCTTTGAGATATTCCCGCCAGTTGACCCATTCGCTTATAAATTTTTCGTTGTACAGCCCTTCGTCAAGAATGATTTTGGCCATGGCCAGTAAGACGGCCGCCTCCGAGCCCGGGTTGGTGGGCATCCAAAAATTGGCCATGCTGGCCGTGTTGGATAGCCGCGGGTCCATCACCGCCATTTGCGCGCCCTTCATCAAGCCTTCGATGATGCGCTGGGCATGGGGATTGAAATAATGGCCGGATTCCAGATGTGCGCTGATCAGCAGAATAAATTTGGCGTGGGCATGGTCCGGCGAAGGCCGGTCATAGCCTTCCCAGAGAAAGTAACCGAAACGCGCGCCGGAAGAACAGACGTTGGTGTGGCTGTTATGACCGTCCACATTCCAGGATTGCAGAACACGGTCGATATAACCTTCGTGACCGGGGCGGCCCACATGATAGGCGATTTCGTTGTTGCGGCCTTCCTGCAGGGCTTTGCGCAACCGGGCGGAGATGTCGTTGAGCGCGTCTTCCCAGGAAACCCGTTCCCATTTGCCCGCGCCGCGTTCGCCAACCCGTTTTAGCGGATACAGGATGCGGTCGGGATCGGTGATTTGGTTGATGGTGGCAGGCCCTTTGGCACAGTTACGCCCGCGGCTGCCGGGGTGATACGGATTACCTTCGAATTTGCGCACCTTCATGGTCTCTTTGTCCACATAACTGAGTAAGCCGCAACCGGCCTCGCAGTTAAAGCAGTTGGTAGGCACAATCATATAATGGCGTTTTTCCCGGGCGCTGCCACTGGTGGCCTCGTATTCGGTCCAGTCGTTCCATTTATCGGGCGGCGGATAGTCGGTTTGTTGACCTGCTTCGCTGATGCGTTCCAGCGGGGTTTCGGGCGTGTTATGCAAGCCGGGGATCACCCGCAGCTTCTCTGCAATTTTCTCGATCAAACCTGGTTTGTGTATGGTTGCCATTGTTCCTCCGAACCTGTTTTTAAATTTTTTATTTTATCGTGCCCGGATTTTCACCGGGGTTTTGTTTATTTCCGGCAAATTCCCGGATGGTTTCCAGCGGCAGATGATCCCCTTCGTCCTTGCCGTAATAGGCTGTTTGCACCACGCCTGTTTCGTCGATCAGGAAATCGGCGGGCATGGTAAGCAAACTCCCGCGGATGGGCAAAGGGATATATCCCTTAAATATGCCTTTCATCATGGTTGGAAAACGGCCAAACATCCCTTTCAGCATTCCACAAAATGAATGTTGGATTGCGTACTTCCTGTAATAAATATTTTGATGATCGGCCAGGATCGGAAACGGCGCCTGATGCCGGTCCGCATATTTTTGCAGATGGGCCAGCGGCGAATCAAACAAGGCAACAATCGTGAAGTCCCCGCCCAAACCCTCGTAGGCTGATATAAGCCGATGCAGACGCAAATTGCAAAAAGGGCAGGTCGCAAATCTGAAAAAAGATAACAGATAGCGTTTGCCGTTCAGGCTGCTCAGGTCAAAGTTACTGCCATCGATTGCGGGCAGTTGGATCGGGATTACTTTATCACCCTTCTTGAGACTCATTTCCGTTTCCCTTTAATTTTAACTCAGCGGCATCATCTGTGGCGCCCGCACCCAGATGTGCTCGGTTTGATACAAGCCGGCAAGCACCAGCAAACCGGTCAGCGGAAGCCATCCGGCGCCGGTGGTAAAAAGCAGGATCAGCGGCAGTAGGGAACCCAGCAGAATGGCGATTCCCCAAAAGCCGTTTTTAAAGCGTCCCGCATAAATCATGTGTGCCGTTGTCCGGGCGTCTTGCGTGGGATGGGCGATCACCAGCTCGGTAAAGATAATCAGCAGATTGATCACAATGCTGACGGCAAAGACCGTACGGATAAAGCCATTCCATTCGGGACTCATTCCGGTCCATATGCCCAGCAGGGAAAACAGGGCGGAGCCGGCCACAAAAGGATGCACCAACATATGCAGGATAAGCGCCGGGCTTTGCCAAAAATCCCGTCCTTTGGCCTGAGCGAATAAAAATGCGGTATAAACAGCCACAATCAGGGCAAACAGGGCGGCAAGCCAATAGCTGACCGTCTCCAGCGCTTGCCAGTTAAAATATTTGGCCGCGCCCCACAGGGTGGCCATTCCGCCGAAAATGGTGATGGCAAAACCGCCGCGCACCAGCCAGGAATGCCATTGCGGACGTAACAGCACATAAGCAAAACGGGCCGGTTTGTCCAAATCCTTGATCAGCAGCAAACCGGTAAGGCCCAAAAAGCCCAGCGCGGCAGTCAGTCCGCTCCACTGGATGGCGTCGTTGGTGTGCACGCCAAAAAGCATGGCGATAAAGGGCAGTAAAAAAGCCCCGGCGGCAATGGCCTTGGTAAGGACATAAGCCGAAACCTCCCAACCCCACATTACGCCCTTGGCAGGCGCGTCATAAGCCCGCCGAACGGTGTCTTTTAAGTTGCCGATAGGAGCGGCAATGGAATTATCGCCTACGGGACGCACTTTCTCCGGCAGATTGCCGCCGGCCGCGCTTTCGTTGGCCAGGGTTTTGTACATTTCCACCGGATCGTTTTTGGCCACCAGGGCTTCGGCATATTTGGCATAATGCCCCACGCCGCTGGTTTGGGCATTCCACAAATAACTGGCGGCGGGGTCAGCGTTGGCCGGGGTAAGCGAGGCGTCATCGGCGTCGATATAAAACAGCTTAGGCCGGGTACCTTTTTCCGGTTTGCGCACTTTTACCTGTTCGCGGGAAAGCAGGGTGGCTATTTCGGTGTGCAGATTGTCCATGTCGCCGCTGATAATGGCGTGTTCCGGGCATACATTCACACAGGCGGGCTCCAATCCCACATCAATTCGGTGCGAGCAGTAATTGCACTTGGCCGCGGTGTGGGTTTTGGGATCGATGTACAAAGCGTCGTAGGGACAGGCCTGCATACAGGATTTACAGCCGATACAGCGCCGGTTGTCAAAATCCACGATGCCATCATCACGTATATGTAGGGCTTCTACCGGGCAAATTTCCACGCACGGGGCATCTTCGCAATGGTTACAGCGCATCACGGAAAAGAGTCGGCGCGTGTTGGGATAAGCGCCTTTCTCGATGTATTTTACCCAGGTACGTTGCACCCCCACGGCCACGTCATGCTCGGATTTACAGGCAACCGTACAGGCATGGCATCCGATGCATTTGCGGTTATCGATTACAAAACCGTAGTTCATAGGCAATCCTTTTTTAAGTTTTTTTTGAGTTCGATAGTAACAGCGCCTTGCACAACCCGTTATCGGTCAATTTTTAATTGATAATTGATAATTGATAATTACTGTCCTTCCTCGTGCACCGGCTTATTACCATTCCATCCCTTTGCCGCCCTGGCGATGTTCTCCAGCGCTTCATAAATCCCGGGCTCGGCCAAATCAGAAATTTCAAATATTGTCCCGCCCGGCATTGTATCTGTGGCAAAGTAAGCGACCCGGGGGCCCCCTTTCCGTAACCGGCCTTCCTGGACGATGGTAAATCCTTGCCGCACAAGGGCCGCATAACGCCGGTCGTAATCCGCACGGGTCAGCCAACTGGAGATATGCTGCAGACCCTCCCCGTTTTTTTGTAAAAAATCAAGGTATATACTTTGGATATGGTCCAGCGGCTGAATCAATTCTATTTGCAGCGGGCCCGAATTTGCCGCGGCGAAGGAGATGGCCGGCGACGGGCTTTCTTTGCCGAGATAAACAAACCACTCAAAACGGAAATCACGTTGAATAAAGAACGGTCCAACACCAAGTGTAGCTGTCCAATAGTTCATCGCTTTGTCGATGTCACGTACGATGAAGGCAATCTGACGGATATCCCCAAAAAAACGGCTCATGTTTTCTCCTTGATTTTGTCCATGTCTGTAGGCGGTTTGTCTTCTTTTTGCCGTATCTTTTGGATATGTTCCAGACAATCATTTTTTGAATGGAAAAAATGATCTCCGCCAAGAAAGTCATAATAACCGCTGCGTTTCAGGATATCCTTCACCTGGCCCTTTACATGTGTGTAATAAAGTTCGATCCCGCGTTCACGGAAAATTTCGGTCATTTCCCTGATTTCCATTTCCGCGGTGGCATCAATATCATTTACACTGCCTGCATCCATTATTACTGCTTTGACCGGTTCGGTTGGCTGCAGAATATGGCCTTCGATAAAATCGCGCAAGAAACCGACGTTGGTAAAGGACAACGATGCATCGATGCGGAATATAAGCAGGCCGTCGATGGGTTTGGCCAGTGGTTCGCGCTTGATATTACGGACGGAATTAGTACCGGGAACCAGTCCTAACCGCGCGATATGCGGACGGCTTATCCGGCGCAGGATCATCAGCATGGAAGCGCCAATCCCTAAAAGAACACCGTACTGAACGCCAAAGCTGAGTGTGGCCAGAAAAGAAAATATCAGTACAAAAAAATCGCTGCGCTTTACATGGTACAGACGGATCGGCTCCTTAATATCGATCAGTTTAACCACGGCCACGATGATGATGGCAGCCAGGACCGCATTGGGCAGATAATAAAAAAGCGGTGTTAAAAAGAGCAGGGTTACGGCCAGAAAAAAAGAGGTAAAAAAAGCCGCCAACTGAGTTTTGGATCCGCTTTGGGCGTTTACCGCCGTCCGCGAAAAACTGCCGCCCATCGGGTAGCCGTGAAACAGACCGGACAAAATATTGGCCGAGCCGATGGCGAAAAGCTCCTGATTGGGATCGATGCGGTAACGGTATTTGGCGGCAAAGCGTTTGCCCAGGGCTACTACTTCCATAAAACTGATCATGGCCATGGTGGCCGCCAGGGGAAGCAGAGCTGTGATTTTGGCCAGGCTAACCGGTGGTGGACGAAAGCCCGGTAATCCCCTTGGAATAACACCGACAATTTTCATCCCACTCTGATCCAGACGAAAATACCAGACAAACAGCGAAAACAACAAAACAGCAAAAAGCGCAACGGGCAGATTGGGGCGCAGTTTTTTAAAAAGCAGGATAAACAAAATGGCCGTTACCCCTAATATAAATGTGGGCAGGTGTAACTGCGGTGCTTCTTTTATTAATGCCAGAAGGGTTTTGAAAAAGTAACTGCTGCGTGGCACGCTGATGCCTAGAATGTGTTTGATTTGACTAAAGGAAATGATCAGCGCGGCGCCGGAGATAAATCCGTTCAATACCGGGTATGATAGAAAATTGACGATGAAACCCAGGCGGAACAGGCCAAAGGAAATTTGCACCATCCCCACCAACAGGGCGGTAAGAGCCGCCAACAGGATAAAATCGTTGCTCCCGGCGCTGGCCATAAGCCCGACGCCGCTTACCAGTAAAAGCGAATCAATGGCCACCGGGCCGATGGACAAATGTTTGGACGTGCCGAATACGGTATAGGCGAGCAAGGCCATCATGGCGCCATACAGCCCGGCAATAGCGGGCATACCGGCCAGCATGGCATAAGCCATCCCCTGCGGGATGAGCATAACGGCCACGGTAAAACCCGCCGTCAGGTCCTTCTTCAAAAAGGCTGCTTTATAGGCGGGCAACCAGGATAAAACCGGAAAATATTTTTTCATTTGCACCGGACCCAATATGGGTATTGGAGTTGTGTTGTTTATTGATGGGTCGGCAAGATTGGGCTAAAATTTTGAATTGATTCCTTAAATATAGGCTGCATAGATATACATGGCAAGTATCCAGAATGATATTCAGAAAAATAAGCGCAACTGTTCTGTATAAATTTTGAAATTACTTCAAATAGTGTCACCATAGAAGTTTCGTATTTAAATATCAATATTTTATAATAGCCCATAATGTTTGATACTAACATTTACCGCACGTAAAGAAATCACTATACATTAAAACGGATCAAATAAAATTTCCCCTTTGTTATACCTGGATAAATCCGGCTGTTCAATATTATAGTCGGCGCTACTGGCTTTTGTATGGAAATAGAATAGGCTTGCTAAGGAACCTGAATGCTTCCTGAACTAAAAAGGAATGAAAGCCATTGGATTTTGATTTTGTTGCAATAAGAAAAAGGAACGGGTAAGGGAAGCTCTTGAATTTTAATTAAATTATTTTTCTTCTTCGAATAGCCCCGGGATTTATCCCGGGGACGAACGAT
>CAYWBI010000154.1:0-9099 GCA_964456445.1 uncultured Calditrichaceae bacterium | reverse complement strand
TGTAATACGCCATTTTGCATCCTGATAAGCCTGATACGAACTGTAGCGGTTCAAGTGGTTTGGCGCAAAATTCATTATAACCGCCACATGGGGTTTTAGCTTATCGATTGTTTCCAATTGAAAGCTGGACAGTTCCAGCACGGCCCAGGAATCCGGTTTTGAATCCCGCACATAATCCGAAAAAGGCTGACCGATATTTCCCGCCACAATTGCATGCGGATACTTCTTTTTTAACATAAGACCGATCAGGGTAACCGTCGTGGTTTTACCGTTTGACCCGGTAACCGCAATCAGGTTTGATTTATTAAACCACGAAGCCACTTCCACTTCTGCATACACTTTTTTTTGTAAGCTTAAAAATTTTTGTACAACCGGTGAGGCCACCGGAATACCAGGACTAAGAACAGCGAAATCCGTTTCAAATGCAGCCGGACTATGGCCGCCAAATTCGTAAGCAATATCGGATGAACTAAGCGCTTCAACGGCCTGGGCTTTATCGGTCGCAAGGGCGCTATCGCTCACCAGGACCCTTGCCCCCTGGCTTCTCAACAGTCTGGCCACGGCCACACCGCTGCGGGCAGCGCCGAGAACCGTTACACGTTTTCCTTTTACATCCATGCTTTATACCATTCTTTTACAAAGTTCTTTATAAGCAAAATTCAAAGCATCATTGCGTTTTAAAGGTGCTTAAGCTGATCAATGCCAGCAAAATGCCAACGATCCAGAAACGGATAACCACCTTGCTTTCCGGCCAACCCTTAAGTTCAAAATGATGATGCAGAGGGGCCATCAGAAAGACACGTCTGCCCTCGCCATATTTTTTACGGGAATATTTAAAATAACCGGTCTGAATTATTACCGAAAGCGCTTCGGCGATAAATACGCCACCCAACAACAATAATATCAACTCCTTTTTCAACAGAACGGCAACCGTGCCCAGCGCACTGCCCAGTGCCAGGGAACCTGTATCGCCCATAAACACTTCGGCGGGGCGGCTGTTATACCATAAAAATCCAAGTGCAGCGCCAAGGATTGCCATGCTGTAGATGACCAATTCCTGTGAACCCGGCAAATAGATGATGTTCAGATAGTCGCTATAACGGACATTGCTGGTAACATACGCGACACCGGCCAGGACCAGAAACACTATGGCCGAAAGCCCTGAGGCGAGTCCATCGAGGCCATCGGTTAAATTAACCGCATTGGAGGCCCCGGTAATAACAAACACAACGCTTAGGATATAGAAATAGCCCATATCCAGTTCAAGGTTTTTCATGAAGGGAACCGTGGTATTGGAATGCAGCCCTTTGAAGAAAGGATGCCACATGATCACCGAACCGATCAACAAGCCCAGACTTATCTGCCCAATGAGTTTATAACGTCCGACCAAACCACGTTTCATTTTCATGATCGATTTCAGATAGTCATCCACAAAACCAACAATCCCCATGGTTAGAGTGGCAAAAAAGGCCAGAAGCAGGTAAATATTTGTAACATCCGCCCATAGCAGTGTGGCAATAATAATAGATAAAAGAATGATCAGCCCACCCATGGTTGGCGTGCCTTTTTTACTTATATGAGAAGCCGGGCCGTTTGTACGAATCTCTTCGCCAATTTGTCTTTTGGCCAGGGCACGGATTATTTTAGGGCCAACCCACATGGCAATCACGAGTGCGGTAACCGCGGCCAGGGCAGCACGCACGGTGATATAGTGAAAAACATTAAACCCAAAAAAGGATTCTTTAAATTGATATAAAAAATCAGCTAACATTTATCTTTGCCTGTATAAATTAGGGAAGATACGCCAAAACTTTTTCCATTTGTAAACTTCGTGACGCTTTTAAAAGCAAAATATCGCCCGGTTTCAAATACCCTGCGAGACAATCGGATAACGATGCAACAGTGTCACAAAATACAAACTTACCCAAATCCCGCGCTTGTTGATCCTTTGCCGCTTGTTGCATTTTCGGCCCCACAATAAAAATCTTGGCAACGGCTTTTTCCAGGGCAAAATTTAGCACATCAATATGCATTTGCATTTCATTTTCGCCCAGCTCGTTCATATCGCCAATGGCCATCACGGCCCGGCCTGTATGATCAATTTTGGTCAATGTTTCGATAGCCAGTTTCATCGATGCAGGGTTAGCGTTATATGTATCATTTAAAATTGTAACCCCGTTCCACGCCAATACCTGCATACGTTTTTCATAACCGCGAAATGATCCGAGCGCCGATGCGACGTCGGTTAAATTCATGCCAAGGTCAAGGGCCACCGTCGCGGCGGCCAGGGCATTGCGTACATTGTGGATGCCCGGAACCTGCAAACGGATTTCCGTATCATTGAGGATCAGGGCGCCACAGCCTTTTTTATTCATCTTGCCGTACGCGCCCTTATAATCCGCGTCTGAATCAAATCCAAAACGTACATATTTTAAACCGGCGCGATCATAGGCAGAGATATACGGGTCATCGGCATTGATATATGCAACGCTGCCATCGGCCAGGCTGTCAAATAGGGATAATTTTTCTTTTGCCACCCCTGTCCTGTCACCCAAATACTCAAGATGCGTATCGGCGATAAGTGTGATCAGCGCGTGGCTCGGCGCTACCAGCCGGGCCAATACATCAATTTCGCCAAAATGATTGCTCCCTAACTCCATTATGGCGGCTTCATGTAATTCCGTCAGATGCAGCATGGTTAAAGGGCATCCGATCTGATTGTTCAGATTTCCCTTGGTTTTATGAATATTCATTTTTGTTTGCAGGATATGGGCGATCATTTCCTTGGTGGTGGTTTTGCCATTGGAACCGGTGATGGCCAAAACAGGTATTTTATATTTCATACGTTGATTATGGCTCAGCTCCTGCAAAGCTTTTAATGTATCGGGTACCATAAAAACAGCTTTTCCCTCAATGGGCAAACGCTCGGAATATTCTTTTTCAACGACGGCAAACAAAGCGCCCTTTGCCAATGCCTCGCCTACGTATTCATGGCCGTCGAAACGTTTGCCGCGTATGCACCAAAAGATTTCCCCCGGCTCAATACTGCGCGAATCGATTGATATACCTTTTATATGGCGAATATTTAATGATGGTTTTGGCATATTGTAAAACGCACCGTCTGTTAATTTTTTTATATCCGCTATTGCAATACTCAGCATCTACATTGCTTCCTTTATTATTTTCACTTCATCAAAGGGGATTTTTTCAGTCCCGATAACCTGATATTTTTCATGTCCCTTACCGGCGATAAGCAAGGCATCGCCATTGCTGATAACACTAAGCGCATGACGGATGGCCATGGCACGGTCCGGGATGGTTTCTACATGCGAAGGGTTGCCTGCAATCCCTTTTTGGATATCCTGTAAAATTGCCCGGGGGTTTTCTGTTCGCGGGTTGTCGTCCGTTATGATCACATGATCGGCCATACGGGCAGCAACCTCGCCCATCAATGGCCTCTTCCCTTTATCCCGGTCACCCCCACAGCCAAAAACCACATATAGCTTACCCGGTGTCAATTTGCGGCAAACATCCATGGCTTTTTCCATGGCGTCGGGCGTGTGTGCGTAATCAATAATTGCAGTCGCGCCGTTTTTTAGATGGTAATTTTCCAGACGGCCCGGTACATGTTTTAATTGTGATATACCATACGCGATGGCCTTATCGGGTACATTGTAGGCCAGCGCCACGGCCACGGCGGAGAGCACATTATAAACATTAAATTCGCCTATTAAGGGCGATGACACCTGAAAGGTCCGCCCCTTGTATTGCACATTTATATTTGTGCCCCTGGCAGATGTGTCCCAATCACGCGCCATAACATCCGCGCCATCTTCGATGCCAAAAGTCAAAACAGCCGCATCAATATTTTTTAACAATTTCCGGCCATAGCGGTCATCGTAATTGATAACTGCCGTGCCGTTTTTATCCAATTGCGAGAACAACTTTTGTTTATCGGCCAAATAGCTTTCCATTGAACCGTGAAAATCAAGATGGTCACGGGTTAAGTTTGTAAACAAGCCAACCTTAAAAACCAGACCTTCTACCCTGTTTAAGGCCAATGCATGGGAAGAAACTTCCAATACCGCCGCCTGATTTCCAGCTTGTTGCATCCGCGCCAACATTTCGTATAAGTCAATCGCCTCGGGCGTGGTGTTCCATGCATCCAGTTTTTCATTGCCAATCCAATAGGCAATGGTGCCGGCCAGGCCACAGGATATTCCCATCGCGGTTAAGATGGAGCGCATAAGATAGCTTACCGTTGTTTTGCCATTTGTTCCGGTTATACCGATTAACGATAAACGTGACAATTGTGCATGATAAAATTTTTGCGCCAGGTGGGCCATAATATGCCTGGTGTTTGCCACCTTGATCTGTGTAAAATCAATTTCGCTGTTTAGCTCTTCCACTACAGCGGCGAGCGCGCCTTGCTCCCGGGCCATTTTTAAAAACCGGTGGCCATCCGTCACGTAACCACGGATAGCAATAAAGAGATCTCCCGGTTGGACCTTACGGGAATCATATTGCAAATGGGCAACCGAAAGGCCCGCTTTCTCCGAAGCGACCTCTATCCCCGTATCCTTGAATAATTCACCAATGGTCATAGTGTTCTATCCGTAAACATTAATTGCGAAGAGTGATTGTTAATTTAGTTTGTTTTTTTAGTGGCGTCCCGGGACGAAGGGACTGCCGGACAACCTGCCCGCTTCCTTCAACATTCACCTTGAGCAACGAAAAATCTATCGTGGCCAGCGCCCTGCGCAAAGTCAGTCCCTTCAAATTTGGAATCTTTTTGCCTGTTTTAAATTCATTTCCTGCTTGCAAAACTGCCGTATTACCCTTTATACGCACTTTATGTACAAACGGACCGGAGCCTTTTACGTCAACGTCCCAATTTTTTTCTTCAAGAAAGGTTAGGGCCGTTTCAAGATCAAAGCCATCTAAACGTGGCAATGATTTCCCTGGACTAAGATATCCGCGGGCCGTTAGTTGTTGATGTGGCTCAACCGTTGAATTCCCCGGTCCAAAACGCAGTATCTTGCCCATGATTTCCGCAAATACCGGGGCGGCCACATCACCGCCATAGTGTCTTTTTCGCGGTTCATCAAAAAATACCGCGCACACATAACGCGGTTTGTCCAGCGGAGCAAATCCAATAAACGACGCAACATATTTCCCCGGGCTATATGTACCACGCCTGGGATCAAATTTCTGTGCAGTCCCCGTTTTTCCACCCGCTTTTATTTCTTTTAGGGCAGCCTGCTTGCCTGTACCCTGGGTGACAACCCCATTCATAAAATCCTTTAAAACCGCGCTCACCTCTTTGGATATAACCTGGCGGATTTCTTCCTTCTCCGTACGACGTATCCATTCGCCTTCCGGGCTGCGTACGGCATCGATTATATAAGGCCGGTAAAGATGGCCACCGTTCACCAGCGCACAATATGCGTTTGTAATTTGCAGGGCGGTCACTCCAATTTCCTGGCCAATGGCAATGGACGCTTTGGACAAACCGGACCATTTGCCCGGTTGGGCCAGCGAGCCGCCATCTTCTCCATCCAACCCGACGCCAGTTGGAGCGCCAAAACCAAAATTCTTTAAATAGCGGAACAATACAGAAGAACCTAAATTCTCCGTCAGGTTTATCATCCCAATATTCGATGACTTCTCAATAACCTTACGAAAGGAAAGCCAACCATGTTTTTTGCTGTCATTGATAAAATGATTATAGATCTTGATCCGTCCATTCTTACAAAAGGTGATATCCGAAGGTTTGTGCAAACGCTCTTGTAATATGGCCGCCGACGTAAACATTTTCATGGTGGAGCCAGGCTCAAAGCGATCGCTGATTACACGGTTCCGGCGTTTCCAGGCGGCATACGCCCCGGCCCTGTTTGCATCAAATCCGGGATAGTTGGCCATGGCCAAGATAGCACCGTTCATAGGGTCCATCACCACAACCATGGCCGATTTTGCATCCACATCATCCATGGTTTTTTTTAGCGCACGCTCCACAACAGTTTGAATATCTTTATCGATGGTTAAATAAATATCGTTTCCCGGGATGGGATTTAACAACGCATAGTCTGCATTATAAGACACTTTACGCGCGGCATTGTACTGTAGCATCGCCTCACCGTCTTCCCCGGACAGCAGGTTGTCAAACTGACGTTCCATGCCGGAAAGCGGTCGGTTATCGTTCCCCGTAAAGCCCAATAATTGGGCCGCAAGTGAATTGAACGGATAATAACGCCCGAAACTTTCCATTTTTACCAGGCCACGATCCTTCAATGCCAGAACCGGGGCCGCCTGTGCCTGCGTTGTTCGCCGCGCAAGATAAGTAAAATGCCGTTTTTGATTTAATTTGTTATTAAAATATTTCCGCGGTTTGTGTAGGGCCTTTGACAACACCCTGGCCACGCGGTCTTTATTTTCCACCAACAATGGGTCTGCCGCGAGATCATAGTATAAAATATTGGTCGCCAGTTTTTCCCCGCCCCGTTCAAAAATACTTCCGCGGCGCGCCTTTAACATGATCTTTTTTTCATACTGCCGGTTGGCATACGACGAGATACGGGCGAAATCCAGCACCTGCAAACGGAACAGCGCCGCTTGCAAAAATAGCCAAAACACGAAAAGCCCTATAACAAGGGCAAAAAATTTTCCGGTATTTATGGGGGACTGTTTTCCTCTCATGGTATCGACGCCGTTTTAATTTTTGTTGACTGCAGGCCTTTTTCCGCCAAATGCGATTTGATATCTTTCAGACTGGCGCCATCTTCGATGCGGATTACATAAGGCTGTGGATTGCTGAACACCAGGTTAAACTTTTCCCTGGCAATCTTGCTTATACGGTCCACATTAGATAAACGGCTTACAGCGGATTGAAGCGTTTCGGTTTGGCTGATCAGCATCTTCTTTTCCTGATTAAGCTGGTGCAGATCGGTCATTATGAACTCAATCTGTAAAGATTGATACAAATAGGCGGCAAACATAAAAACAATAAACATGAGCGCCGCACTCCTTAGGATAATCCGCATCGCCCGGTTTTCTTTTTTTTGTGTTCTCATCATATCTCTCCCTGATATCCATACAACCGTAAAAAATTGAATCTTTATTAATGACAGCGACCCGATAAAAAATCTATCGCCGTCTCCTCAATTGGGCGACTGCTGTTGGCTTAGACCAGTTCAGATGCCGTCACCTTTTCAGCAATCCGCAGCTTAGCACTGCGGGCACGCGGGTTTTGTTCGATTTCTTTATCCCCTGCCTTTAAAAAAAAAGGGCGAAGGCGTTTGATTTTTGCTTTCCGGCCACACACGCACATCGGCAGTTCCGGCGGGCATGTACATGGATTTTCCATGCGCTGCATAAATTGTTTAACAATCCTGTCCTCCAGCGAATGATAGGTAAGCACCGCCAGTCGGCCGCCTTGCTGCAAAACATCCACCGCGGCATGTAGAGCTAACTTCAGCAAACCCAATTCATCGTTTACTTCAATGCGTATCGCCTGAAAAATACGCGCATAACTTTTAACCCTGTGTTGGGCGCCAACCGATGAATCAATAATTTCGATTATTTTATCCGTATGTGTAATGGGCTTATCCTCGCGTGCCCGGACAATTTTTTTTGCGATATAACCGGCATAGCGTTCTTCGCCATAGTCTCTGAATATTTTTTTTAGCTCTCCTTCAGAATATGTATTTACCACTATTTCGGCTGTTAAGTCCTGGCGGTTGTCCATGCGCATATCCAGGGGAAGCCCCCTTCTAAATGCAAAACCGCGACTGTCCGTATCAATCTGAAAAGATGAAACGCCCAGATCCAAAAAAACACCATCCACACCTTTTAGCGCTAAATCGACGGCCACAACTTTTAATTGATCAAAGGTCGCCCGAACAGATTTAAAATTATCAAACGGTTTCAAACGCTGCGCGGTGTAGGCCAAAGCATCCGCATCCCGGTCGATACCGATATACAACCCCGGTTTCTGCAATTTTTCCAAAACCATACGGGCATGGCCACCACCGCCAAGGGTGCCATCCATATAAATTCCGGCAGGCTTTGTAAACCATAAATCCATGATTTCACGCCCCATCACCGGCACATGGTATCCACTGCTCACTTATTCATTTCCATTTGCGGTTGTCCCGGCAAAATCAATATCATCCACAAGATCGGCCAGGGACTGGTCCGATGCCGCAAGATATTGTCCATATTTTTCAGGGTTCCAGACTTCAAGTTTATTTATCGTCCCTAAAAAAAGAAGTTCCGCGGCGATACCGGCCTTGTCCAACATTCTGCGCGGCAGCATCATCCGGCCCTGTGCATCCATTTTAACGGTATGCGCCCCGGCCACAAAACGCCGGATAAATATTTGCGCCTTTTTATCGTTCGGCCTAAACTGTTTAAATGTGTCGGTTAAACGGAACCATTCATCAAGCGGATAAACATACAGGTTTATCTCTTCAAACCCGGGGGCAAAAACCAATGTACCATTGGCGTCGGCGCTAAGCATTTTACGTACCTGGGCCGGCAAATTAAAACGGTTCTTGGCGTCTAATAGACAGGAAAACTCACCGGTGAAATTGTAACGGGCCATAATTTTATACCTACTCTTTGCCCCACTTTGCTCATTTTTAAGGGATTTTACCCCACCAACATACACTTTGTTCGGTCTGAAATCAAGGATAATAAGTATTTTCTTTAAATAGATTAACGGCTGGATGAACGGGGTTATTTGTCAGGCTATTGAACATCCTCATGGGGCCAGGGGAAGGAGAAAGTAAAAATTTAATTTTCTACAAATATTTTTGTTTAAAAAATTAATTCGCAAGATATTGCCGCAAGCCATATTATTACGCCTATTACGAACTTTCTGAAAGTTGTTTTGGTCCGGGGCCGCTTGCACCGCAGGGAGAAAATTTATTGAAACAACCCGGGCCGCTAAACAACCGCAACAAAAATTGAGATTTACAATACTTTGCCGAGTATGGGAAATATGCGTGCAGCGCTTTTAGCAAAATAGATATTATGTATGTTTTTTATACACAATACCAGCCCGGGCACGCAGCCCGATTGCGCAGCAGCGTATAAATA
>CAYWBI010000153.1:0-9365 GCA_964456445.1 uncultured Calditrichaceae bacterium | reverse complement strand
ACTAATTATTTGCCTTCGTAGAAAGCCGTAAGCAATAATTTCTATTTAATCAGATGACGTTTTGGATGCGGGTTATATATTTTGGCAGATGCGTTCCCGGGGCTAAAAGAAAAACAATTTTATTGCCATGGCCAGAATTGCGATGGCCATGAAATTTCGGATGAGTTTATCGCCATGTGTCACCTGGACATGGGCACCGACCCAGCCGCCAAGCGCATTTCCGGCGGCAAGTGCAAGTCCCAGCCCCCAATCCACTTTTCCCGCTGCGATAAAAATTGCCAATGCCGGTATGGTGTATAGCAGAACAATTATAATTTTGTACACATTGACGCGTAAAAGCGAGGTCTGCAAATAATGATACAGGCCTCCGATAAGCAAAAATCCGACGCCAACCTGTATAAAACCACCATAAAAACCCAAACCAAACAGGTAGATGTAAAATCGAAAATCCGGATTTTCAATTTCATTGATAGCGGATTGCGGTGTTCCTTTTTTCTGGAAAAGGGTGAACAAAATACCAATCATGACCACTGCCAGAATACGATGAAACCATTCATCGGAAATTTTTACCGAAAAAAACGCGCCTGCTATGGCGCCGGGCAGGGCATAAAGCCCATAACGCCAGGCGATACGCATACCACTTATTTTTTGTTTTTTGAAACTGGCCGCTGCAAAAATGTTTTGGACCAGGATGGCAATACGATTTGTGCCGTTTGCGGTAGCTGAATCCAACCCGGCGAAGATAAGAGTGGGCAGGGTCAGGCTGGAACCGCCACCGGCAAACACATTGTTAAATCCGGCAAGACAGCCCACGATAAATAGAATGAGTAAATTCCATGGCATGGATTAAAATGGCAATCGCTTTAAGGAATTATGTCGTATCCACTTGTTTTAAACACGATAAACCGGTTCAACCGCTGTACTTCCCCCGCGATACGGTCCGGGTGAAGGTCTGCCGGTAATTTTTGTAAAAGCTTTTTTTGATGGATTTTTAATCTTTTGGCAAGATCGGCATATTGCAATATGATCTTTCTGATATGCTCTTCCGGAGATATGGATAACATTTTTTTCTGTTCGATGGTTGCTAATTCTGATTTCAATCTTTCCAGGAAGTGTTTTTTGTCCACAGGTTTTTGGATGGAAAAACCCGGATAGCGGTTTTCAATTTTTTCCAGTACATCAATAGTCCCCCTTAATGCACCTTGTTCGATATGATTAATTTTTCCGTTTATTTGTTTCAGATTTCCATGAAGTTTCTTATAGCGTTTGAAATTACTGATGTGTTCATCGATGGAATCAAAGTCATCAAGTAAAAAAGCATCATCACGTAATATACCGAGCTCGCTTTCACAATTTTTTATATGTTGACGAATTTCCATTTGTTGTCGGCGTTTTGTATCGATCAAATTAAGCGAAAAGGATTTTTTACGCTTAAAAAATGCAGCGGTGGTTATTAAAGCGACGGCTGCGATAAAAGCATTGATAATTCCCCATTCCGGCTTAAGCAGCATACCGGTCAGCAAGATAGAAATCCCTATGAGAGATGAATAAAGAATACCCGATCGTTTTATTGCATGCATGTCATCTATTAAATTTAAAACCTGGATATTTTTGCGGTCATATTCTATTTTTTGATGACTGAGGTCGGTTGTCAACTCCTGGTAACGATAAAAATCTTCAATAAAACTAACGGGTAAATCCGCATAGACAAGAAGCTCTTTTGAAATAATCGTTTTTATTTGATTTCTTTTTAATTTTAGTTTATCAAGTTGTGTCTCAAAAGTTTGTTGTTGTTTAAACGCGTTCTGATAATTATTAATATTTAGAACAAGTTGCTTCTTCTGTCGATCCAGATCCCCCATCCCATAAGTTTCCATTTCTGTGTCGGGGGCATAGTTTTTTAATGCAAGAAACTCTTCCAACAAATATTTGTCATGTTCAATATTCTTAATCCCCTGATCTATTTGGCGTAACAGGGCATAGAGTTTTAGTTTTATCTTTGCGCTTTGGGTGGTTTCAACTTTTTGAACAAGTTCACCATTTACATTTTGCAGAAAAAAGAGCGTACGCTTTTCGTTACGTTCAAGCAAGGCCATGTTAAACTTAGGTCGCAGAAATAAATAAAGACGGTTAAGGGCCTCTCCCAGGGGGATGGAATTTTTCTCCAATAGTGGCAGGCAAAAGCCCAACAGTTCATCTTTTTTTACAAATGAAAAGATCGATTGTAAAAAATCCTGATAGGGATCATTTTCACCGGGCAGATTATGAAGGGTCTTGCCTTGAAAAATAGATTTAGGTTTTTTACCATTTGAAAGAACGGCAATGATCCCGGTTAAAAAATCCCGTTCAATAAAGATATCATTTTTCTCGTATCGCAGGGTAATCCGGCCGGTAAAAACCGTATCATGTTCCGGTGAGCGAAAATAACCGTGCTCGTCATTGTGCATACCAAAAATTATAGCCAAAATGGTTTTGAACAGGAACCTCTTGTTTTCGCCCCGTAAAGAAAGTATCCGCTCGCTGCTTATGTTACGGATGTCCAAATTCTCCTGGGGTGAAAAATGTTTAAACCCGGCAAGGTGGATATCTTTTATAATCATGGTTTTTATGGCTGATAAAAAGTTAAATATATTTTAATACCTATTAATAACCAAATCAATAAGCGGCAATATTTATCCAAACCCAGTGGTTTTTCGGAATAAAATTAAAATATGTAAAATTTTTGTACTATAATTTTTTGATTTTTTTATCATCAGGCTGCCCGTCAGGATAGGTTTTTAGGCTTTTTTGTTAAAATAATGATTAAAATTTGATACTATTCTGTTCTCCTATTATCTTCCAAAGCTAAAATTAAAAAGAAAGTAACCATGCTGGGTGTATCTATGTTTCCAAAAAGAATCGCAATCCTTGTTGGTGGTGGACCTGCTCCGGGTATTAACAGTGTTATCGGTGCGGCCACAATTCGTGCAAAATTATCCGGTGCACAGGTCATCGGCATCCTTGATGGCTTTAAATGGATCATGCAGGGCGATATCCAACATGTGCGCGAACTCAAGATAGGCGATATTAGCCGGATTCATTTTCGTGGTGGATCACATCTTGGGATTTCCCGTGATAACCCTACCACGAATAAAAAATATCTTGAAAATACTGTTTCGTCATTATTACGGTTAAACGTGGATAAGTTGATCACAATTGGTGGAGACGATACGGCGTTTTCTGCCTATCGCCTGGAACAGGTCGCCGATGGACGCATACAAGTTGCACATGTCCCAAAAACAATCGACAACGATTTAGACCTTCCGTTGCAAATTCCTACCTTTGGATATCAGACAGCTAGGCATTATGGCGTCGAGATTGTTAAAAATATTATGACTGACGCCAAGACTACGTCGCGATGGTATTTTGTAGTGACCATGGGGCGTAAAGCCGGTCATCTGGCGCTGGGTATTGGTAAATCGGCAGGTGCAACACTGACGCTTATTCCCGAGGAATTTGGTCCCGGCAAAGTCAGTCTGAACTATCTGGTGGATACACTTGTTGGCGCCATCATAAAAAGGATGAGCTATGGTCGAACGGACGGCGTTGCGATTATAGCGGAAGGCTTGCTTGACAAGCTTGATCCGGATGCTTTTAAGGAACTGGTAAATATTGAACGTGATGAACACGACAATATGCGGTTTGCTGAAATAAATTTTGGTGAAATTTTAAAATTTCATGTACAGAAAAGATTGACATCGTTTGGAATTAAAAACACGGTTGTCGCAAAAAATATTGGTTATGAACTGCGATGTGCCGATCCAATACCTTTTGATATGGAATATTGCCGGGATCTTGGCTTTATGGCATCGAAATTTTTGTTTGATGGGGGGAACGGCGCGCTGATCTCTATACAGGAGAACCATTTTGTTCCAATGTATTTTAAGGATATTTTGGATCATAAAACAAAAAGAATGCGCGTTCGAATGGTCGATGTATCCTCCGAGACCTATCATATTGCCCACCGTTACATGATCCGTCTTAAAAAGGAAGATTTTGACGATCCACATGAATTGGCAAAATATGCAGCTACGGCAAATACTTCTTTGTCCGAGTTTAAAAACCAGTTTAAGTTTTTGTTTTCTCCTCCTGAAACAGTTGCCGCACAAGCATCTAAAAAACATTCAAAGTAGAGTTTCGAGTTAAACCTTATTTTTAAGATGGCATAATTTTTTATGCCGTTGGATAAGTATAGCTGTTTTAAATAGCCAATAAAATACAGAGCCTATGAAAAAAATTAAATTATATTTTCAACTGACAAAACCTACAATTATGTTGCTCGTGATCCTGACCGGGGCAACGGCATTAATCCTGGAAGGCAGCTTGTTGAATGATCCTGTTCGGTTTATCCTGGCAATGATTGCCATTTATCTTACCGGTGGTTCTGCAAATGCCCTGAACCAATGCTTTGAGCGGGAAATAGATGCTAAAATGACCCGGACGTCTAAGCGTCGTCCCTTGCCCATGCATAAAATAAGTACGGTTTCGGCCTTTATCTTTTCCATTTCTATTGGAGTGGTAGGCTTGCTTATTTTTGGTTTTGTCTTTAACTGGTACAGCGCCTTACTTTCGCTTGGGACCATTCTTTTTTATAGCCTCTTTTATACATTGTACCTAAAGCCAAATACAGCACAAAATATTGTAATCGGCGGGATTGCCGGTTCCATGGCCCCCGTTGGAGCATGGGTCGCGGCAACCGGGCAAATGGCCATTGAGCCCTGGCTGATTTTTTTGATCATATTTTTATGGACCCCCCCACATTTTTGGGCATTGGCACTGGTTTATCAGGATGATTACAGGATGGCCAATTTGCCGATGATGCCGATTGTTAAAGGTGTGGATTCTACCTTTAAACAAATAGTGTTTTACTCCTGGCTCCTGGTAGGCAGCAGTTTTTTGCTGTTGATAAATAGTAATGTCGGGTTTATATATTTTATAACGGCCGTGGTTTTGGGTGTTGCTTTTATGCATAAAATGTTTAAGGCCAATACACTCCGCTCCGATAAAGAGATAAAAGGGCTGTTTGGTTATTCAATTGTTTATTTGTTTGGTCTTTTTACCATGTTAATGGTGGATAGTCTAATATAAACGGAAAATCAATTTGAAATTTATTTGAACTCAACTTATATTGAGTTCTTTCAATTTTGCCGATACCGGTAATATCCCTCAGGGTATTCCTCATTACTATAGATAATATTTTTACAGAAGTCTTTAAGTTAAGATTCTAGGAGTTTCAAGTGGCTCAAATTTTTAATAGAAACGCCAACAAGTGGCCTATATACCTTGCGGTAATTGTTGTTGGTTTGCTTGTAGGCACGACCTTTTTCTTTTATTATTATGGTTCGCCTAAATATACGGATGTAGGTTATCAGCCTGTTCAACCGGTGGAATATAGTCATAAACTGCACGCAGGTGATTTAGGTATTGATTGCCGTTATTGCCATTCCAATGTGGAAGTATCAGCAAAGGCCAATGTTCCGGCAACCGAAATTTGTATGAACTGTCATATAATTATTGGTCATGACAAGAAAACTTTGGACCCGGTTCGCGAAAGCTGGACATCCGGGAAATCGATCGAATGGATTAGGGTACATGATTTACCGGATTATGTATTTTTCGATCACAGTGCGCACCTGACGGCCGGTGTGGGATGTGAAAGTTGTCATGGCAATGTTGCCGCGGAAAAACGGGTGACCCAGAAAAAGGAACTCAGCATGTCGTGGTGTTTAACCTGTCATAGAAATCCTGAAATGAACCTGCGTCCCCATGACGAAATTACTACAATGGGCTGGGAACCACCTAACAATCAAATGGCCTTTGCCCATAAGGTGATGCAGGAAAAGAAAATTAACCCACCAACAGATTGCTCAGGATGCCATCGATGAAAAAAACTCATATCAATAAAAATCAAAAAGAATACTGGCGCAGCCTGGATCAATTGGCCGATACGCCGGAATTTCAAGGCTTTTTACAACGGGAATTTCCGGAACATGCTGCGGAAATGACCAACCCGGTAACCCGGCGGAAATTTTTAGGGCTTATGGGCGCATCCATTGCGTTTGCCGGTTTAGCCAGCTGCCGCCGTCCCGTTGAAAAAATTGTCCCCTATGTTAAACAACCGGAAAATATTATTCCCGGAAAAGCGAAGTTTTATGCGACAAATATGTCCATGGGGCGTCATGCACTGGGGCTTGTGGTTGAAAGCCATGAAGGCAGGCCTACTAAAATCGAGGGTAATAAAAACCATCCATTATCCTTAGGCAAAACAAATATATTTGCCCAGGCCGAAATATTAAATATGTACGACCCCGATCGTTCACAAGTTGTATCTCATGAAGGTAAGCCGGCAAAGTGGAATGATTTTGTTACTTACTGGAAAGAACAATATTCTACATTTAAGAAAAGTAACGGTGAAGGCTTGGCTATTATATCCGGCGAAATTTCTTCTCCAACCCTGCACCGTCTTTATCAAACATTTGTAAAAACATTTCCCAAGGCCATCTGGAGTGTAAATGAGTCGGTCAGCTATCAAAATCAATATAAAGGTATAAAAGCTGCGTCTGGTCAGGATATTTTGCCATCTTACTCTTATGACAAAGCCAGGGTCGTTTTATCGCTCGATCATGATTTTCTTGGTACCGCACCCGATTCGGTAAAATCAAACTTGGGTTTTGCCAACGCCCGCCGTGTGGAAAATGAAAAAGATGAAATGAACCGATTATATATGCTGGAAAGTTCATTTAGCACAACCGGCGGTATGGCCGATCATCGTTTACAGTTATCTCAAATGCAGATTGAAGGATTCGCCCGACAAGTGGCAGCAGCCTTTGGCATAGTCGATGACGCACCGGTTGTTGTAAATGAAAAATGGGTCTCCGCCCTTGTAAAAGATTTAAAATCTCATAGCGGTGAATCATTGATTGTAGCGGGGTTCCGGCAGAGCGCGTCGGTACATGCCCTGGTCTATACCTTAAATGCCCGGCTTGCCAATGTAGGAAAAACGGTTTTTTATCATACATCGCCTTATTATATTTCCGGAGCACCGTTGGAAGCGCTATCAAAAGCATTTGAAACCGGCACCGTAAAAACCTTAATTGCACTTGATGCGAATCCGGTTTATGATGCACCGGTTGATTTAAAGATGAGGGATAAACTTACAAAAATTGATGAACTGATCGTCCTGTCATCTCATATGGATGAAACCGCGCGCCTTGCAAAATGGCATATTCCACTTTCGCATTTTCTTGAATCCTGGGCTGATGTATGTGCGGTGGATGGAACAATGGGTGTTACACAACCGCTTATTCGTCCTCTATATAAAACACAAAGCATAACATCCTTTTTAAATGTTTTGGCCACAGGCAACGATAAATCGGATTTTGAAAATGTTAAAGATACCTGGAAGGGTTTACTTAAAACAGTAACATTGGGCAAGCCCTGGCGTCGTGTTTTACATGACGGCGTTTGGAAAGACGCTCCATCCACGATTGCAAATTCAAAATCAAATAAAGGTGCAGCATTAAAACTTATAAATGAGCTCCCCCGTCATATAAAAGCCTTATCGGCCAATAATTTGGAGGTGGTTGTTCATGCATCTGCTACAATGTATGATGGGCGTTATGCCAACAATGGCTGGATGATGGAGTGCCCGGACCCCGTAACAAAACTTGCCTGGGACAATGCAGCGCTAATCGGACCTGAAACCGCGAAGGAACTAGGTGTACACTCAGAAGATGTTGTAACACTTAAAATAAACGGCGTTGATTTTAAGACTGTTGTCTTTATCATGCCCGGTCAGGCTAAATATGTGGTATCCCTTGAACTTGGTTATGGGCGCAGTGGCATCGGGCGTATTGCCACTGACGCCGGATTTGATGTGAACAGCATTCGCACATCTGAAAACAATTACTCCGTTCGAAACGTGTCATTGTGGCAAAGCACCCATACCTATCCCTTAGCAAATACACAAGACCATGGCTCCATGGAAGGGCGCCCGATCGTTCGTGAAGCCACGCTTGAAAAATATAAAGATCAACCAAACTTTGCACCTGAAATGGTCGAAATTCCGGAGCTTAAAGCCCTCTTTGACGAAAGGTCTTATGATACCGGAAACCAATGGGGCATGGCAATCGATTTGAATACCTGTACCGGATGTAATACATGTATTGTTGCCTGCCAAAGTGAAAACAATATTCCAATTGTAGGTAAAGAGCAGGTAAAGAACGGCAGGGAAATGCACTGGATACGGTTAGACAGATATTTCGCCGGTGAAGCAGACAACCCGGAAATCGTTTTTCAACCGGTGGCCTGTCATCAATGTGAAAACGCGCCGTGTGAACAGGTTTGTCCCGTTCAGGCAACTCTGCATGACAAGGAAGGTTTGAACGTGATGACTTATAACCGTTGTATCGGCACGCGGTATTGCTCAAACAACTGTCCATATAAAGTACGGCGGTTTAACTTTTTTAATTACACCAATGAACTGCCGGAAACGGTTAAAATGGCCCAGAACCCGGATGTGACCGTCCGTTTTCGTGGGGTTATGGAAAAATGCACCTATTGTACACAGCGCATTCAACGTGGCAAGATATCGGCGAAAAATGAATCAAGAGAACTGGTAGATGGCGATATTGTAACCGCATGTCAACAAGCATGTCCGGCCGACGCGATTGCCTTTGGAAATATCCTGGATAAAAGCAGTAAAGTTTATAAGTGGAAAAAGCAAAATCGTGATTATAAAATGTTGGCCGAATTGGATATCCGTCCGCGGACGAGCTTTCTCGCAAAATTGCGCAATCCAAATCCCGAGATGGATAAAATAACAAAAACTGTAAGTTAGCAAGGACAAGATAAGTGGGCTCTATAAATAAAGATGTAGAAGCAATTCAGGAATTTCAAGTACCTTTAGTAACGGGTAACCAAACGTTTCGATCTATTACGAATACAATATCATCGATCGTAGAGGCAAAAACTACAAAAGAGTGGGCCTTGCTTTTTGGCGTCTCATCTTCTTTTGCCCTGATTTTAATTGCCTCGATTGGCTATTTGTTTTGGGAAGGCGTTGGGATTTGGGGTGTAAATATCCCCGTTGGCTGGGGATGGGCCATTGTAAACTTTGTCTTTTGGGTTGGTATTGGGCATGCGGGCACGCTGATATCTGCCGTGCTTTTTTTATTCCGGCAGAAATGGCGGACTTCAATAAACCGTTTTGCCGAGGCAATGACTATTTTCGCCGTCATCTGTGCATTGGTATGGCCAAGCATTCATGTGTGATCGGAAGATCATACGGCTGAATCTCAGTCATTCCGTAGAAGTGCGGATGCCGG
>CAYWBI010000152.1:0-9391 GCA_964456445.1 uncultured Calditrichaceae bacterium | reverse complement strand
AGGGGATTCTTGTTTTCTGCCAGGAAAAACACGAAATTCATGACAAAGGCACTAATAAATGAATCCGGATGTATAGACGTGTTGGTTCCGTTTCTGTATAGCGCTTATAAAATCGAATCATCCTGTGCCAAGGATTTTTAATAAGAGTGGCAACGCTGTAGTTGTAAAGAGAAGGTCGGCCAACAATTCTATAACTATCTACAGATTAAATCCGGGGGATAAGAATTGTTGCCCAGCCTTAATAGGGCTTACATTATTTTCATGAAACTTTTTTTTAAACATGCCCGTACCAATAAGCGCCATGAAACCGGCACAACAATAAAAGTTTTGAATATTCTATAACTTGCCTGGTTATATGAAACACGGCCTGTGAAATACAGATAAATAAATTGTACGGTTAATTTGCTTGAATTTTTGTTCTATCCTTTTTAATATACGCTATGTGTTAGAAAGTGTTTATCCTTATGCTGCCTCATTCCAAGTATTTAAACCTGTTATTGTCTGCAATTTTGTTTATTGTTTCTGCCTGTGCCGATAAAGACACGACGGTGGCTGTGAGTTATCCGCTCGTTAAGAGTGGGGCTGTTTTTATAACCGAATCGGGTCAGTTGGAATCCCGTAATAATATTTTGATAAAAGCACCGGGTGATTGGCAGATGGAATATCAAATTGCCCGTCTTCCGCAAGAAGGAAGTTTTGTTGAAGCCGGGGATACCGTTGTGTTTTTTAACACCGGAAGTGCCCGTTCAAAATTGGAAGAGGCCCTGGCTGAAATTGAGTTGCAGCAGGAAAAGTTTCAGGAAACGAAACGGCAAAATGAAATTGACTTACGCCAGGTCCAGGATAATATCCTGCAATTGGAATGGCAGTTAAAAATTGATTTAAGCACTGTGGAACAATCCCGCTTTGAATCCGATGTACGGCTGCGTCAGGCAGAGCTTGATCTTAAGAAGACACAGTTACGTCTGAAAAAAGCGAGAGACAATTTAATAAGCCAAAAAGTTATTAACGGGCGCAAACTGGATTTAGTTAAAATCGCTATTCGTCAGGCCAAAGTGAAAATTGCCCGTGCACGCAATGTCATGGCCCAGATGTTTCTTATTGCCCGTCGTGGAGGAATGGTAATTTATAAAAGTCCGGGTTGGGGCAGTAACGAAAAAGTGCGTATCGGCGATACGGTCTGGCCGCAGTCCAGCATTCTGGCCATACCGGATTTAGACAGCATGCAGGTGTTGATAAAGCTCAATGAGGTGGATCGCGCGCTCATTGCCAAAGGTCAAAAATGTAACATAAGCATAGACGCCTATCCCGATACCCTCTTTCAGGGTAAAATCCAGGATATCAGCGAAATAATCAGCACCGCGGAAGGGGCCAGGAATTTAAAAACCTATGACGTGATCGCGGGATTGCCATCTGGTGTAAATTATCGTTTAAAACCTGGGCTGTCGGCGCGGGTGCGTATTCGTATAAAAAACCATACCGATGTGTATCGGGTTCCTGAGTGGTGTTTGGATCAGCAAAATGATGACTATTTTGTGCATACTGCCCACGGACAAAAGATAAAAGTAGATCTTGCCGAACTGCGCGATGGCCGGGCCTTTATCAGAGGAAAATTAAGCGCTGATATGCGTTTATTGCCCGTGCTTCAATTTTGAAACCCGCTAGCTGAAGATAGCGGCAACGTAGCTTGTTAGCGGTTGAGCTGACAGGATGCCCCATTGTCCTTCGCTTTAGCGGGTGGGAAAAAAACAATATCTTAATTGTCGGGCCGAACTCAAAAAAAAAAGAGAGCGCCTGTTCTCAAAAGGGACACACATAAACATGAAAAAACTGTCAAAATCAAAACCTGCCTGGATAATTTTGCTCATTGTCATACTCTGGTCTTTGTACCACCTTCTTTCTGCAAAAGATGACGCCCTTGTTTATACCGTTCATAAAACGACATTTATTTCTGATGTAAAAGTGGATGGTACGGTTAAATCCAGGGATTCCTATATTATAAAGGCGCCAGCGAACATCTGGCGTAATACACGCATCGTACGCATGGCCGCTGAAGGCGCAATGGTAAAAAAAGGCGATCTTCTGATACAATTCGACACGGCGGAGTTTATGCAAAAGGTCCGCGAGGCGGAAAACAATGTTGAAACCAACGAAGCAAATCTTGCCAGTACCATCGCAAAAAATAAAAGCGCAATGTCGGATATCGAAAGTAACATAAAATTAGAAACCTACTCGCTGGAGCAAAGTCGTCTGCGTGCCAAAAACGCAATTTATGAATCCGAAAATAAACGCAAGGAAATTGAATTTGGCCTTAAAAAGGCGGAGATAAGTTACAATCAACTGGTGGAACGCAAAAAAACGACCATTAAAATACAGCAAGCTTCAATTCGACAGGCACAGCTTCAGGTGGATCAGACCCGGATAAAATTAAAGCGGGCCAATGATGACCTTAAAAAATTAACTATTCTTTCCCCAATCTCCGGAATGGTTGTTTATAAAGAGGTTTGGGAAGGAAACGGCATGCGCAAGGTGCATGTCGGATTTAGCCCATACCGCTCACAGGCATTGCTTGAAATTCCTGGAGAAAGCAAGATGAAGGTAAATGTGAACGTGGATGAAACCGATATCTCAAGGATAAAACAGGATCAAAAGGTACATATAACCCTCGACGCCATCCCGGACACGGTTTTTGATGGCCAAATTAAAAAAATAGCGGCTCTTGCCAATCGCCAGCGCGATACAAAGAAAAATGTTTTTGCCGTTGAAATATATTTTGATACCGAAGTGGAAGGTTTAAAGCCGGGCATGTCTGCCCATACTCAAATCATCATTGATGAGATACCGGATGTGCTTAGCATACCGGTGGAGGCGGTTTATAATAAGGGCGGGAAATCCTGGGTGCTGAATGGTGGCGGTGACAGAATCGATATTGTGACAGGGAAATCCAATTCAGATTTTGTGGTGGTGGATAAAGGGTTAAAAGATGGCGATACCATTCGTCTGATGAGTGATGTTCTGCCGGAATCTTCGCCAAAAAAGAAAAAAAAGAAGTCGGTCGGTAACGGCTCCAATGTTGTTATTATGATGTAAGCCTATGTATGAAAGTTATTTCATAGTGAACAGGGCGTTTACAATTATCCATAAAAATAAAATTAAGACAAAGCTATGATGCTGAACGAAATGATTACGCGCCTTAAAACCCTTCCGGTTCGTTTACTGGATATGGGCTTGGCCCGCATGGTAAATGAACAGCAAATTCGTATTTCTATCGAGGGTGTTCTCAATCATAAAATGCGTTCGATGCTCACCATTTTAGGCATTATCTTTGGCGTTGCCGCGGTGATTGCCATGCTGGCCATCGGCGAGGGCGCCCGGCGTAAAACCTTATCCCAAATAGAAGCGCTGGGTTTGCAGAATATAATTGTCCAGCAGCTCAGTTCCGATGATGAAGTGGGTCAGACGACGTTGACGCTGTCTGATATTCTGGCTTTAAAAGCCATTGTTCCTGGTGTGGAACAGATAGTCCCGGTGGTGGAAAGGGCGTATGAAGCGCGCTATAAATCCAGGTCAAGCGAGGTCACCTTAACCGGAACCATGCCGGGTTACTTAGATTTGATGCATTTGTCCCTTGCCGCCGGGGGGCGCTTTACCAAACGTGATAACACGACATATCAACGTGTGTGTATCCTCGGTGCGCAAGCGGCCCGTTTACTTTTTCCTGTGGAAGACCCGTTGGGCAAAATGATAAAAATAAACGGGTTATATTTTTATGTGCTTGGCGTGCTGCATTATCAGCCAAAAAGTACCGCCGGTACCAGGGAAGTTGATCTTAACAGCCATATCATTGCACCGTTTTCCACGGTCAATATCCGCTTCGACCGGGAAAAGGGCGAAAACCGCATGGGGCAAATTGTGCTTCGTATCCGCAAGGGTACGCCTATGCAGAAAACGGCAAACCTGGTGGATCAGGTCCTTTACCGTCGCCATAAAAACAGTAAAACCTATGCGATGATTGTTCCCGAACAATTGCTGCGGCAATCGGAAGAGACCCAGAAAATATTTAACATTATCATGGGGGCCATCGCGGGAATTTCCCTTCTGGTAGGGGGCATCGGTATCATGAATATTATGTTGGCCTCCGTATTGGAACGTACGCGTGAGATCGGTATCCGCCGTGCACTGGGTGCAACACAAAAAGACATCCTGCGCCAATTTTTAACCGAGGCTGTTTTACTGAGTTTGTTTGGCGGGTTGCTGGGCATTGTGCTCGGCTATGCCCTGGCGCTGGGGATCACCTATTATTCAGACTGGGAAACGGCTGTAAGTATATGGTCGGTTGTTTTGTCTGTTGGCGTTAGCAGTGGTATCGGCATTATCTTTGGTTATTATCCCGCGCGCCACGCGGCGGGTTTTAACCCCATCGAGGCTTTGAGATATGAATAAATCATTTAGCGGCAAATTTCCCCTTCCGTTTCTTTTTATCACGCTGTTTGCACTGTCGCTAAGCGCACAGGAAACCCATCTGCTTTCGCTAAACGATTGCATTTCCATCGCCCAGAAGCGGAGTTATAAAATCCGCTATTTAAAGGAAGATTATAAAATTTCCCGGGCGAACTTAAACGCGGCCACCAACCGCTTTAATTTGCAGGTAAATATGAATTTTTCCCTGCCGGATTATGGTGAAACGATCTCCAGTTTTCAGGATACTTCGGGGAAAACCTTATACTTCCCTTCACGTCAGGCCATTTATTCCGGTGATTTGACCATTGCCATGCCATTGCCCACCGATGGCCGTTTATATTTGCGCTCCGGGATTTTTCATATACAGGATTTATCCAATAAGATCAATTCCTTCCGCTTGAACTCGCGTATCGGGTTTGAACAGCCCCTGGAGGCCTTTTATTCTTACAACAACATCCTTGGCTCGTTAAAACAGGCGCGTCTCAATTTTGACCTGACCAACCGGCGGTTGATCCGCACATTATTGGATTTGAATTATGAGGCCAGTTCGGCTTACTATAGCTACCTAAGCACAATTGAATCGGAAAAAATTGCCGGACAAACCCTGCTCCGGCAAAAAGACGCAAACACCCTGGCACAGAACAAGTTTAAGGCCGGTGTTATTGCCGAGGGCGAGGCGCTGCAAATGGATGTGGATCTGGCGGATGCGCAAAACAATTATGATATTGCCCGTGCGCGTACGGCATCCGAAGGAAATGCCCTAAAGCAATTGCTGGATTTCCCCCTGGCGGATTCGATTGCCCTAAAATCAAATCTGGATTACGATGTGGTGGATGTGCCGCTACAAACTGCTTTAGAGTATGGTTTAAAAAATCGTTTTGAAATACGGGAGCGGGAAATATCACGGAAACAGGCGGAAATAAATATTGAGCGCACGGAGGTGAACGGCCAGGTTACCGGCAGTATCTCCGGCTATTATGATTTTATCGGAGTATATGAAGCAGACCGCTCGATCCCGCTTTATACTAATTTTCAAAGTGCCTGGGATGAGTTGCGCCGGCGGCCCGGAAACCGCGGCATCGCCCTTACTGTTCATATTCCACTGTGGGATTGGGGTGTAAACAATGCCCTGGTCCAGGCGGCCAAGGCCCGCTATTATCAGGCCGTAATGGGCATTGATGAAGAAAAAGTATCAGTTGAAAGGGACATACGTAATACGGTAAACAATATTCACAGCAGTTTGAAACGCTTAAAGTTTCTGGAACGAAACATTAATATTGCCGAGCGGAGTTTTGAAATAAGTAAAAGACGTTTTGCAAACGGGGAGATAAACAGCCAGTCGCTCGCCCTGGACCGCAACCGCCTCAGTCAGGCTTATCAGTCCCGTCTTTCGGCCTTGGTAAACTATAAGCTTTTGCTTGAAGATATTATCCGCAAAACCTTTTATGATTTTAAAAATAAGCGGGAAATCGGCGCAGACAATAGCGCAGATGCCTTTTTGATGGAGAACTAAACGTGGACGCCGTTCAAGCCTTAAAAAAATATTTTGGCCATCAGGAATTTCGCCCCGGCCAAACAGAGGTTATCGATCATGTTTTGCAAGGCGGTAACGCCCTGGTGGTGATGCCAACGGGCAGTGGAAAATCCCTGTGTTACCAGGTTCCGGCCCTGATGCTCCCGGATGTGAGCATTGTGGTTTCGCCGCTTATCGCCTTGATGAAGGACCAGGTGGACCAGTTGCGGCAATTGCGGGTTCCTGTAACATTTATAAACAGCAGTCTGAGTAATGACGAGCAAAACCAGCGCATCGCGGAAATTGAAGCGGGCGTCTATAAAATTGTTTATATCGCGCCGGAACGTTTTTCTTCCCAGATTTTTAACCGGATGCTTTCCCGTATCAAAATTTCTCTGTTTGCCATTGATGAAGCCCACTGCATCTCGCAATGGGGACATGATTTCCGTCCGTCTTACCTGCGTATGCACAAGGTTATCGCCAACCTGGGCCATCCACCGGTTCTCGCCCTGACCGCTACGGCTACCAAAAAAGTTCAGAAAGACATTATAGAGCAGTTGCATGAAACCGAGATAGAAACCTTTGTCTCGGGGTTTGACCGTCCGAATTTAAAATTACTATGCGCGGCGTTGAGCGAAGAGCAGAAACAACGCGAACTTGTGCGGATCATATCGTCTATAAAGGGCGGCGGCATTGTCTATGTGTCTACAAAGAAAAATGTGGAAAAGGTGGTGACGCTGTTACAGGATGGCGGTATCCCGGCCGTTGGCTATCATGGCGGGATGGAAAAAACAGAACGCAGCACGGCTCAAAACCGTTGGTTAAAAAACGATCCGGGTGTAATTGTAGCCACCAATGCCTTTGGTATGGGTATCGATAAAGCGGATGTGCGTTTTGTGCTTCACTATAATTTTCCCGGTTCGATGGAGGCCTATTATCAGGAGGCCGGTCGCGCAGGCCGTGACGGTCGCCCCGCATATTGCCTGCTTTTTCACAGTTACCGCGACCGCAAGATTCAGGAGTTCCTGATCGAGAATAATTTTCCGTCGGAGGCGGATATTCATGCCTTGTATGATTACCTGTTTGGGCTTGGGGGTAAGGAAATTATGCTGACCTATAGTGAGTTGGGATCACGCACGGGTATCCATGAGATGCAGGTTGCCGCGGCAATAAAATTACTGGAGCGTTCCGGCGTACTGGAACGTATGCAACATACCGTGGTCACCTTTGACGCCCGGGTAACCGTTGGTAAACGGGATGCCTTAAAGCAGGTGCAAAAAGCGCCTCAGCAAAAAAAAATGATTCTGTACTTATTGGATAATCCGGCAGGGACTTATCGGCTGGATGAGATATTGCCGGAGCTGGAAATGGAACAATCACAGTTTAATGCAACCATGCAGGGTCTGCAGCGGAAGCATCTTGTCCTGTATTCACCACCCTTTCGGGGTCGGGGTGTTGTGATCACTTCCGCCAAAAAAAGCTGGTCCGGGATTGGTATCGATTGGTTGAAATATCACCGCCAACGGGATGAGCAGTTTAATAAATTAGACGAGCTGGAAGCTTATGCTACCGGCCCGGATTGCCGACGAAAATTTATTCTTAACTATTTTGGCGAAAAATATAAAAACGAAAAATGCAACGGGTGCGATGTTTGCCTAAACTGGCATTCGGTGGAGGGCGAAGGCGGCAAAGAAAAGGATGATGGGCTGATGCAGAAAATTGTGAATTGCGTCTGGAATTTTGATGGCAAATTCGGGGTATCGACAATTGCCAAAATATTGGCGGGAGAGCCGGAAAAACGCTTCCATCAACGGGGCATTGATAAGGCGGTGTATTTTGGCGCGCTTAAGGGGATGGCGGTAAAAAAAATCATCCGGATCATATATGTGGCTATTGGAAAGGGCTATTTGGAAAAAACCGCCGATGAATATCCAGTGCTGCATATCCGTGACAAGGGTTTGCAGTTTCTACGATAAAGCCCTTTATCCCCGGAGAGTTTACAGCTGGGGTATGTAAGATGACGTATCATTCAATCCGAACGCATCCATTCAAGATGTTAAATCAATTTAAATTTAATTATTTTGGTGATACTATCGGTTCCTATAAAACCAATATCCGGGGAATAATAATATAACCCCTGTTAAAATATGCCAGGGTGCCGGCACAAACCGATTTCTGCCCTTACCGCCCATGCCATAAAAGGTGACATGGAGGTATGTCTCAATTCTGAGATGGATAACTACATCTTAAAATCTTTAAAAATCGACGAACTATTTTCGGTTAATTACAAAGTGGTCTCAAATTATCTAAAAGTAGGAGCAGTTTTTTAACATAAAGCCCCACGTTAAATCCTTATAACCAAGCAGACCGATCCGCTTGCCATTTTCTACCACGGGAACCTGTTTAATGTGATGGGCATTCATAAATGCACCGGCCTGAATTGCGTACATATCCGGTTTTACAGTTAGTACTTTTTTTTGCATGACCTCGTTTATCGGCCTGGTGATCAAACCGGATATATGATCCTCGATAATATTTGGCTCTAACCAGATACTCTCATCGGTCATTGCCTGCTCATACGAAGGAAATATTTTTCGGATCAAGTCACTATAGGTAACAATCCCCAGAATTTTTTGCTGCCCGTCTTCTACCAGAATACTATTTGTCCCATAGCGCTGGAAGATTTGATTTACCATCTTCAGCGCCGTATCCGGTGTTACCGTAAATACCTGTGTTGTCATAAAATCGCGTACTTTCATTAGAATATCCCTTCTCTTCAAAAAAAAGCCGGACAACGTCCGGCTTAAGTGATTTGTTGTGTCGGTACAGAAAATGGCTTAGTGCGCCAGTTGATGTCCGCTGTGATCCTGGGTGTTTTGCATTGCCATTCCACCGGCAATCAGTAGAACCAGACCAACAATGGCATCGTTCCATGCGTTTGCCAGATGCATTTGCAAACCGGGTATAAAGGCTGCAATTATCAACCAAACCCCAAGGGTCCCGCTCAGCCAACCTTGCCAGCTTTTTTTGTTGATCATTGTAAAACCGGCGACGGCCACTACCAATCCGACAATCAGGTTGTCCCATAAATTGCCGATGGGGGTAAAGGATAAGAAGGCCGCGATAAAAAGCCAAATCCCTAATATTGAGTTAGTCCATGCTTGCCACATTTTGTCCTCCTATATTTAGTGAGTGTTTGTTTTGAGCTACACCCAGTGAATATCAAGATACGTGCCAGAAAAGCCCGTATAAAGGTAAATATGTAAAATTAAAGGGTTTATCCGGTTATTGTAAGGATTATGGCTGAGGCAGAATCAGCAATTTGTGAAATGAGATTTCGCGGTAAGTGGGCTTAAAAAATTAAAAAGCCCTATTAGAAGGGCTGTAAAGCTGTGTAATCCGGGTTCACACTATTTA
>CAYWBI010000151.1:0-9453 GCA_964456445.1 uncultured Calditrichaceae bacterium | reverse complement strand
TTGTTGTTCTTCTTGTATCATTTATTTTCCTGCCCTTGGTTCTTAATGGGTTCTCAGCCAGTAAATATCTTCGGTGCCACATGGAAGAGATGATAATTTTCACTTTTCATTTTTACATATAACTTTTAACACTACCCGGACTGGCCGAAACCAAAAAGGGGATTCTTGTTTTCTGCCAAAAAAAACACGAAATTCACGATAAAGTGCCTACATTATTCAAAACCTGATACAGTGTTTGGACAAGGGATTTTAAATAAAGGAGCTATAAAAATGACATTGGCAAAAACACTGCGTTTTTTAAACGGCCTCATACCCAATAATAACAAGGAATGGTTTACAGACAACAAGAAACTCTATCTGGAGGCCAAACAGGAATTCGAAGAAGCTGTGGAAGAATGGATTGATTTAGCCAAAGAGATTGACCCGGCGATTGATGTATTTGACCCAAAAAAATGTACTTTTCGATTTTATCGGGACACCCGCTTCTCGAAAGATAAAACACCCTATAAGTCAAATTTTGGCGCATTTATAAATCCGCAAGGTAAAAAAAGTCCGTATTGTGGTTTCTATATGCATATCGAACCGGGGGAATCATTTGTTGCCGGCGGTGTGATGCCGGATGCGGATGCGTTGCAGAAAATTCGTAAGGGAATATTTAATAACCCGGAAAAACTAAAAGCGATACTAAATGATCCCAACTTTAAAAACACCTTTGATGGTCTGTCCGGTGATAAGCTAAAACGGGCTCCCAGAGGTTTTCCGCCGGACTTTAAAGACATCAATTTGTTAAAACCGAAACATTATGCTGTTGTCCATTATGTACGCGATGGTTTTTGGACATCTGATAATTTGAATGATAAATTAAAAACCATCTTTAAAACTGTGTTTCCATTCAATGATTTTATAAACGGAATTCTCAGGAAAGCTATCTAAATCGATGGAATGGTCAAGACGGTTGTCAACATCTACTCATAACGCAGGGCATTTATGGGGTCCATCCTGGCCGCTTTTGCCGCGGGATATATCCCCGCACCCAAACCTACAAAAGTGGTTATTCCGATAGATGCAAAAATTGACCAAAGTGGAACGGTGAACGGAATATCCAATAAACTTGCGGCAAGTAGTGTTAACAAGAAGCCGCCCAGCAACCCGATGGCCCCACCAATGGAGCTGAGAACAACGGACTCTTCGAGAAATTGAGTCAGTACAGCGCTTTTTTTTGCACCGATGGCCTTACGTATGCCGATTTCCCTGGTACGTTCGGTTACGGTGACCAGCATAATATTCATTACTCCAATACTACCGACAAAAAGTGAAATTAGACCAAGCAGGGCCGCAACGGCCTGAACTTTATCGGCAATATCCCGAAAACTATCCACGAGCGTATCGTTGGAGAAAATGGAAAAATCATTGGGTTTGCCTGCCGGAACATGGCGTTCACGGCGCATCACACTTATAACTTCGTCCTTGGCTTCATCCATGCGAGTGGGATCTTTTACACTGATCGTAATATTGGCCGAACGTTGTGAACCCCATAAGGCTTCAAAGGTGGTGATGGGGATAACCACGACATTGTCATTGCTGCCGCCGAAAGATCCGCTGCCCACTTTTTCCAGGGTGCCAACGACCTTAAATTTTCTTCCGGCAACTTTAACCGTTTTTCCAATAGGCGATTCAAAGGGGAATAATTTATCAACGGCGTCCATACCAAGAACGATGGAATAACCGGCTTCATGTACATCCTGTCTGGTAAGCGCCCGGCCTTCACCGATGGAATAACCGTTGTTAGGGAAAAATGCGGCTTCCCCGCCGGCCACCTGAAAATTGGGAACAGTGTGTTTGTCCTTATACTGAACGGATTTGCCAAATTGCCAAACTTCAGCCCCGACGCGCGCTACAAGCGGGCATTCATCCCGGATCACTTCTGAAAGATGACGATCGATATTGGCGCGAAAGTTTTTATCCCCTGCGCCCATTTCCCGGTTATGGGTACGGTCCCATTTTTCCACCTGGAAAACATTTGCGCCAAGTACGTTCAGATCACCGGAAATTTTTGTAAAATATCCTTCCAGAACGGATACAATGGCAATAACCGTGGCAATCCCAATGCTTATGCCCAGCAGGGTCAATAGGGACCGAAGTTTTCCTGATCGAAGCTGATCCAGCGCAATCATTAAATTATCTTTAAACATAGTGAGCCGCTTTCACGTTATTCATATCGAAGTGAATCTATGGGGTTCATATTGGCCGCTTTGTATGCGGGATACAAGCCGGACACAATTCCAACAAATGCTGAAAATAAAAATCCAACAGCGATCGAGCTAAAGGCAATCCCACCCTCTACACTCATTGAATTTAAGATCATTAAACCCGCGCCAATCCCGAAGAGGATTCCAATAACACCGCCAATAGAAGCAATGGCAACCGATTCGATTATGAACTGGCTGAGTATATTGTTGCGCGTTGCCCCCAGGGCCTTACGGACCCCAATTTCACGGGTACGTTCAGTAACACTCACCAGCATGATATTTGTTATACCAATACCTCCAACCAATAATGATATTGCTGCAATTACAAAAATAATGCCATACAAGGTGGATGTTGCGCTACTATAAAAACTGGTCAACTGATCCATCTGGTTTATGGCAAAATCGTTCTCTGCGCCCGGTTTAACGTGGCGAACTTTGCGTAATATACCGTTTAACTCGTCTTTTAAATTATCCAAATCATCGGTTTTGTCCGTGGCAACGGCAATTTGCATCCCGCGATTATTACCAAAGGAATGTTGGAAAGTTCCGATTGGAATGATGGCAAAATTGTCCCGGCTTTGGCCAAAGAAGGAACCCTGCTTTTCCAATACGCCAATTATACGGTAGCGGGCCTGATCGATTTTTATATGTTGTCCAAGGGGACTTGCATTATCAAAAAGTTGGGTCGCCAGTTCTGCTCCAATCACCACCACCCTGGAACGACTCCGGATATCCGGTGGGGTCATAAAACGTCCATCGCTTATATTTGTGCTTGAAATATCCGCGAACTGTTCCGTTGTTCCCAAGATGGGAATGTTATCATACCGTTTGGCTTTATAGCTCACAATTTTGCGTGAGCTTATTTGCGGTGCAATATGCGCGGCCAAATGACTGTATCGCTTTATGGCTTCATATTCCTTCCAGGAAACCTTTTTTCTGTTACGGTATTTCCAGAAATCATTTTTAATGATCCAGGGATATTTTTCCACATAAACAACTGAGTTTCCAATATCTGCAAGCGTGCCATTTACATAACTGTTAAGACCCTGGATGGTTGTCCAGATAGTTATAATTGTGGTAACCCCAATAAAGATGCCAAGTGTGGTAAGAAAAGACCGCAATTTATGTCCGATAATCGCGCTCCAGGCCATGCGCAGATATTCGTTTAATTGGGATATTTTTAAATAGATCACACGTCCTCTTCCTGCCGTTAATTGTTTACAGGTTCATCGGAAATGATTTTACCGTCTTTTAGACGGACGATCCGATTGCTTAGTTTTGCAATGTCTTCTTCGTGTGTAACCAGGATAATCGTATTTCCGGACTGATGCAGGTCCGTAAAAATTTTCATGATCTCAGCGCCGGTTTTGCTATCCAGGTTACCGGTGGGTTCATCGGCCAAAATGATGGACGGCTTGTTGACAAGTGCACGTCCGATGGCTACCCGTTGGCGTTGCCCGCCGGAAAGTTCGCTGGGTTTATGGTGCATCCGGTCGCCCAGGCCGACGCTGGTAAGCGTGTCCTCGGCAATACGTTGTCGTTCTGTTTTAGGGGTGCCCTTATAAATCAATGGTAATTCCACATTATGCAGCGCATCGGCCCGTGGAAGCAGGTTAAAGGTTTGGAACACAAAACCTATTTCCTTGTTGCGGATAACGGCCTGCTCATCATCGGATAATTGGGAAACACGATTGTCGTTTAAATAATATTCCCCAGCCGTGGGCACATCAAGACAACCGATAATGTTCATCAGCGTTGATTTGCCAGAGCCGGATGGCCCCATGATCGCGAGATATTCGCCTTTGCTAATATTTAGATCCAGACCGTTCAGGGCGAAAACTTCCGTCTCGCCCAACGTATAGCGTTTAACAAGATCGGTTATTTTAATCATGTTGTTTTTTTTCTTTTTTTATGCGGATTTTTTCATCGTTCTTTAAGCTTTTGCTTAATGTTTTATAGGGCCCTGTTACAACGCGGTCGCCTTCATTTAGACCGGATGTAACGGCATAGTAATCATCATCGTTTATACCCACTTTGATGGGGTGCATGTTTGTCCGATTGTTTTTGTCCACGACAAAAACCACTTCAACCATATCTTTGCCGGCGGGTTTGCTGCTTGTTTCTTCGGCCAGGGGTTTTTTATCCTCTACGTCTGTTTTCTTTTGCAGTTTTTGCTTTTCACGCACGGTAACCGCCTGGATTGGGATGCGTAAAACATTATCGGCGCGTTTGCTATATACATCAACCGTGGTGCTCATACCGGGACGGAAACGATGATCCGCATTATTTATGGTAACCGTCACTTCAAAATTCGTGATTTCTTCCTGTGTGCCCAAACCGCGTGTTATGGCCGTGTTGGCGATTTTGCTTACTTTTCCGCGAAAGGTAGTATCCGGGAAGGCGTCAAGTTCAACATCGCATGTATCGCCAAGCTGCAGGTTGACCACTTCGTTTTCATCCACTTCGATAACGGATTCCATAACTGAAAGATCGGATATCACCATAATCACATCTTCCTGAAAGGTGGCCCCAATGGCCATTTCGCCTTCTTCTTTGTTAAGCTTTGTGACAATGCCGTCCATTGTGGCATAAAGCCGGGTTTTGTTTAATTTGTCTTGCGCCTCGTTGCGTGAGGCTTCCATTTGCTGACGTTGGGCCTTTAATGCTTTTAGGCTTGCATCTGCGGCTTCATAGTCGGCGTCGGATATGAGTTTTTGGTCATACAGTTTTTGCGTCCGCGCCATGTCATTTTCACTTTTTTTCTCATTTGCCACCGCGGCCAGCAGGGCGCTTTCCGCACGTTGCAAGGCGGCAACATATTGTTCGCGATCAAGCTGGACCAGGAGATCCCCCTTTTTTACAGAATCCCCCTCTTCGGCATGAATATGTAAAATTTTTCCGGAAACATTGGCGCTGATCTTGACCTCCAGCGCCGGTTTTATCCGACCGGAACCGGTGACTTTTTTTATAACGGTACCGCGGTCAATCTTTTGCACGGTTACTTCCACCCCTTTATCTTCCTTTAAAAGGGTCATGGCAGTAATCCCGCCGATAACCACAATCAGTCCGATTATTATTAATATTTTTTTCATTTGTCCGGCTCCGATCGGTGATGTTTTATTTAATTTTTTGTTCGATAATACCAAGCTCGCTGTCCAACTGTGCCAGGTTGATCAGGGCATTATAACGGGCGGCGATATATGTCTCCTCCGCCCGGGTGCGTTTGACCTGTGCCTCGCGTACATCCAAGGCTGTTCCGGAACCAATGCGATAACGTTCGTTGGCCAGGCGCAGTTCTTCTTTGGATGCTTCCAGATTTTCTTTATTGATCGCTATAATATCATTGTATGAGGTATAGTTTTCATAGTATTGATAAATGGCGGATTTTAAATTTCGCTCGTAGGCAGTGGCATTTTCACGCGTGTTTGCCTCCGCAATTTTCGATTTTTGGATATTGGTATAATCCGACAGACCATTAAATATATTCAGTGAAAGCGTGACGCCGTATGTCGATGAATAGTTTTGATTGAAATTGCTGTAAATCTTATTAAAATTCTCATGAAAACGGTCATAGTTATAATAAGCGGATAGACGCGGATAAAGAATACCCCTGGACATATCCGTGGAAAGTTCCCGTGATTTGATGGCCATCTCATTTTTTTGCACTAAGGGCTGGTTTTCAAGGGCCATCCGGATCAGATCGTCCAATGCCGGTAGCGGCTCGATGGTTTCATCAATCGCCTCCACCTCAATTGGCTCGGATGGCGTCCTGCCCAAAACGATGTTCAAATCCCGTCGCGAAGCGCTAACCGTGTTTTTTTGTGTCAACATATTTATCTTGTCATTGCCAAGGTTTACTTTGGCCTGATAGACATCCAATTTGGCCTTGGAGCCGATCTCATACATCTTTTGTGTACGATCCAATTGTTCCTGGCTACGTTGAACGGCCACCTTATATACATCGTAGAGTTTTTGGTTTTTTAACAAATTCAGATATGCCTGTTCGATATCACGGATCAGGGTTTGGCGTGCGCTGATCAGATCCATATTGGATGCGTCCCGATCGATACTGGCCTTATGGATTTGGTTCCACCAAATGCCGCCATCAAAAAGCGTTTCGTTTATACGCAGGGAGGCTGAGTTTGATCTACGTGACGTCTTAGGATTTTTTCTGGTTATCTGAGCATAAATAATGTTTCCGGTCGTTGAATCATAACCAACCGGTTCGGTGCTTAAAAACTCGGCTTCCCCTTCAACACGTTCACCACTGCCGGTACTTAGGTTTATTGTAGGTAAAATGCCATTATAGCTGCCCATTTTGTCATAGTCTGCGGAACTATAATTGTTTTTGGCAATTTTCAGGTTAATGTTGTTTTGCAGACCGATGGATATACAATCTTTTAAATTCAGCTTTTGAGCGTTGCCCGTTCCCGCAGCGATAAACAGGACGCTTAGAAGAATGATAAATCTTTTCATGGATACTCCGTTATTTAGAATGAAAGCATTCGGGTTAAACTAATCGTGATTACTGCAAATACTACGTATAAAACAGATAAAGTTGCATAACTTTTGTTCTTAGACAATTTAAATACAATGGAAAAGGCAATGCTGTAGATAATAATTTTCCAGATAACAAAAACATCGACTAAGTTTAAAAGTTGAAAACCCCAGGTTTTGGAAAGCGCTTCATCCATTAGAACGGCAAGGCTGGTATAGACTTCCATAGTATTCCTGGCCAGCATTAATGGCGCCTTCACGATCATTTCCACAATGCCGATCAGACCGGCCCAGGCAGTTACCGAAAAAACATTTTTGTATGTGGCTGTTCCACCATAAACAAAATTACCGAAGAGCATAAAAATCCCGGCCAGAATCGCGGGGATAATAAATGCCGTGAGAGAAACGCCAACTGCCGGTATAACATACTCGCGTAATACGGAAGGATTTTCCATGCCTTCTAATATTTCATCTTTTTGGTCCTCGCTAAAACGTTCGGAATCCATGATGATTTTTTTCTGATAACGGGCCTGAAGATCATGAGTGGCATACATAAAGCCCAGGCTGCTAAAAAGTATAAGCAAAACAGGGAAGAGCCAGGTTGGTTTCAAGTTAATGTTTTCAAAGGCTTTTTCCGGCGCATAAAAAACGTTTATCGTACGTTCAATAGCGGTCATCTGTTTTTCCTGATTGGTATTGTCGATGGTCTCCATTGTTTCCTCCTTAATGATTGGGTTGCAAAATTCTTGCAAGCATGGATAAATATGCCGCAGATTTAAACATATTCAGATTATTTATGATTTTATTGTATGGGTGATATGCCGTTCTTTGCAAAATGTACATTTTATTTTGGTGTATTGAAAGCAATAGAACCGAGATATTATTGAATTTATTCCGCAAAGCATGTCTTAACCCTGTTGGCAATAAACAGCGGCTTGTACTAAAAAATCATCCGGATATCTTATTGTATGCTGAAGGTTGCTTTGATTTGTGAAAGGATCGATGCAAACTCTTTGCGAATGTGGTTGATGGCTTCTGCGCTAAAGCATTTGGTTTTTAGAAGGTCGATACTTAAAAAATAAAGTGAAACGTTATAAAAGCCCTGCTTCGGGTATAAGGTTGCCAATAATAGTGCATACATCTTTATTTGGATTGCATAGTTATCAAAAAGGCTATCCACATTAGATGGTTTAAGCTTATTGGTTTTATAGTCGATAACTTCCCATTGATCGGCATCGTTTTTTTGCAGCCGGTCGAACTTACCGGTCAAATAATCTTCGCCCAGTTTACAGGTTACACTTACTTCATTTCGGTAGTGTTTGGCCTGAAGTATCTTTTGCCCGGTGACAGAAGAAACAAGCATTTTTTGCAGGGCAAGGATCTCATCCCGGAAGAGGGTTTGTTTATCTGGATCGAATATGTCGTTCTCGAATAAAATCCGTTCAATCAACGGTTCGGCATCGTCAAACCAGGGGAGCAGCTCCAGAAAACGGTGCAGCAGCGTTCCCTTGAGCAAACTCAGGTTTTCCGGTTCCGGCGAATGGTTTTCGAAAAAAAGATAATCATCTTCAAAAAATCCGAGATGGTAACGTTGATAATAGCGTTCGGGGTTTTTTATAAATTCCATCAAAGCTGTTGCCGAAAAAGTCCTTCCCGAAACCGGTCGGGGGATGGGCTGGAGGATTGCCGTGGCCCCTTTCTGTGCCATCCGTGGGACCGCACGCTGCAGTTTTTCGATGATAGCGGATATTCCCGGCTTATTCCCGCTGTCGGTATCTGTTGCAGATGCAGCCGGATCACCGATTGAAAAAAGACCGGGGCCCGGTGCGTTGTCCACGGCGCCGGCCAATAATTCATAGATACTGTTGGGGGTTGGTTTACCATTGGTTGTTGTGGCGCACATATACAAATGGTCGCTTGCCCTGGATGCGCCCACGTAAAACAGTCTTTTTAATTCGGCCTGTTCTTTTTGCCGGTTGCGGATTGTTAAAAGCCCATACAAGGTATTGCTTTCCTTGTCTTTTTTTTCAGCGGTTTTCCGGCTGATGGCCAGGCCAAAATCGCCATCCAAAAGAACTGTGCCGTGATTGCTGCTTTTGGAATTAAGCGCAGGCAAAAAAACCACCGGGAATTGCAAACCTTTTGATGCATGGATGGTCATAATTTTTACCGTGCTGTCATCGTCCAGTTCAGTAATTGCCTGTCCTTCGCGCACTTCCCTTTTTATCAGGTCGTCGATCATGGCAAAAAAGGCCCGCATCCCACCGGGGTTGCCAAGCTCGAACGATGTGGCCAGTGTGATAAGTTTGTTCAGATTGCCAAGCCGTTGTACCGCGCCAAATTCTGCTCCGAGTATGGCCACCAGCTGCGTATCATCGATGATTTTTTTTAACAGTTCACCGAGCGAAATCCTTTCTCTTAACGATAGCCAGTTTTTTAAACGGTGTGATATGGTACGCAGATGCTCCCGCTCTTCTTGCGCATAAGGCTGTTGCAGCGGGCCACAGATTTTTTCAAGATAACCCTCTCCTGTCTCCTCATGTAATAAAAAAAGCGTATCGTCTCCCAGGGCGAAAAAACGGGACCGTAATATTCCGATCAGTGCCAGGTCATCCTGAGGGTTGGATAAAAAGCGCAACAGATGATAAATGGCAAAAGTCTCTGGTTGTTTCCAAAAACCAATGCCCCCAACGGTCTTAAATGGAAT
>CAYWBI010000150.1:0-9477 GCA_964456445.1 uncultured Calditrichaceae bacterium | reverse complement strand
TTCTTAAAGTAAGAAGGGGGCCCTTTTATTTCATAACTTTTTAACATAATAGCTTTGTGGTAAATTTTCCCTTAAGGTCAGGGAACGTGCATCTTGGACAGTTGCAAGTATATCGCTCAAACAAGTGTTTGGTGAAAATCAAATTAGAAGACACAAAAATTGTTTCGGTTATTCCCCCAAAATTTTCTTTATATGGTCGATGAATTTGGGGAAAAACAAGGGCTTTTCAAAAAAGATATCACGGTGTTCTGTCAATACATGACTAAAACCCATCGCATGGGCAGAGACAAGCAGAACAGGCAGGTGTTTATAATCCGACTGGACAACCCATTCATAAAACTGTACGCCATTTTCACCCGGCAGCCCGATATCGGAAATTATCATATCGATTTTCATCCGCCCCAGAATATCCCGGGCATCGGTTGTATTCAAGGCAATCTCGATCTTGTAGCCACTTTTCTCTAAAAATACCTTGGCCAATAAACCCGATTGGTAGTCATCATCAATATAAAGGATTGTTTTATTCATCATATATCATTCAATATATTTTACTTTTTCGCGAAATTAAATAATCGCCTTATTGTAGAAAATCGTTATCTTATTTAAATTATATATTTTAGACACATATCTTTTATGCCAAATCCGCAAAAAAGAAGATAATAAAGTATTGTGCAAAAACAAATGAGGAATCCATGACATCTAATGAAATCCGTCAACAATTTATAGATTTTTTTGTGACAAAGAAACATACTTTTGTACCCAGCGCCTCCGTTGTCCCTTTAGACGATCCCACCCTGCTTTTTACAAACGCCGGGATGAACCAGTTTAAAGACGTTTTTCTTGCCAAGGGCGAACGCAGCTACAAGCGGGCTACCAATGCCCAAAAATGTATCCGGGTCAGTGGCAAGCACAATGATCTGGAAGAAGTGGGGCACGATACGTATCATCATACTTTTTTTGAAATGCTGGGCAACTGGTCCTTTGGTGATTATTATAAAAAGGAGGCCATCGGCTGGGCCTGGGAACTTCTGACCGAAGTATGGAAACTGCCAAAAGAAAGGCTTTATGCCACCGTATTTGGCGGTGATGATGCGGATGGTTTGCAAGCCGACGCAGAAGCGGAAAATATGTGGCGCGAAATGACCGATATCGATCCGTCACATATCCAGCGCTGTGGTAAAAAAGATAATTTTTGGGAGATGGGGGCCAGCGGTCCCTGCGGTCCCTGCTCGGAAATCCACATCGATCTCACACCGGATCTCACGGGCGGAAAATTGGTAAATGCCGGCGTTCCGCAGGTTATCGAGATATGGAACCTGGTTTTTATACAATATAACCGTGCGGATGATGGCGCCCTCAGCCCCCTACCGGCAACTCATGTGGATACCGGCGCCGGGTTTGAACGGCTGGTCGCCGTATTGCAGAACAAAAAATCCAATTATGATACCGATGTCTTCGCCCCCCTGCTTAAGTCGATTGGTGAACTTTGCGGCGTAGGTTATGCGCAAAGCAAGGAACAAATCGCCTATCGGGTTATAGCCGATCACCTGCGCATGCTCACCTTCTCCATCGCCGATGGCGGTCTGCCATCCAATGAAGGCCGCGGCTATGTGATGCGCCGGATCCTGAGACGCGCTGCACGCTATGGTCGTAAACTTAACTTAAATGAACCCTTTATTTTTAAATTGGTGCCCGCGCTGGTAGAACAAATGAGTGCGGCATATCCGGAATTACTGGAACGCAGCGCACACATCGCAAAAATTATCCGCGTGGAAGAGGAACAGTTTAACCGCACACTCGACCGTGGTCTTGATATCTATGGGAAAACAATCGCCCAACTGAAAAAGCAGGGAAAAAAAACCATACCCGGGGACGCCGTATTTAAACTGTACGATACCTATGGATTCCCGCTGGATCTGACCCGGGTTATCGCGGATGAGGACGGTTTCGATCTCGATATCGAAGGATTTGAACAGCAGATGGGCAAACAAAGAGAACGTGCGCGTGCCTCGGCAAAATTTATTTCACAAAATGTCAGTGATGAACAGTGGGTCATCCTGGATAAGGACGCCGATTCCGTTTTTATCGGCTATGATCAGATGCAGACAGAGACGAACATCACCCGTTATCTTGTCGGTGAAGAGGATATTCGCGTACGGCTAAAAGAGACACCCTTTTATGGGGAATCCGGCGGTCAGGTTGGCGACAGGGGCCATATACGGGGAGATGGTTTTGAGCTGGAAGTTATCGACACGCAAAAAGCTCTGGATGTTATTATTCATGTTTGCAAAAAAATCCCCGATTTTAACCCCCGGACGTCAAAAGTAACGGCGCAGATAACGGAATCCGATCGCCGTCGCACCATCAAAAACCATACGGCCACCCACCTGCTTCAGGCAGCTTTGCAACAGGTATTGGGCGGACATGTCCATCAGGCAGGTTCACTGGTTGACCCACAACGTCTGCGTTTCGACTTTACCCATTTTGAAAAGGTGACGCCACAACAAATTACACAGATAGAACAAATCGTAAACGATGAAATACAAAAAGACACCCGCCTGCAAATCGTTCAAAAGAAGTACGACGATGCCCGGGCCGAAGGGGCCATGGCCTTGTTTGGCGAGAAATACGGCGACATCGTACGTACGGTCCGCGTCGGTGATTTTAGTCTGGAACTCTGCGGCGGCACACATGTTTCGGCCACTGGTGAAATCGGTGCTTTTTTTATCATCTCGGAAGAAGGCGTAGCATCCGGTGTGCGGCGGATTGAAGCCATCACCGGGCCGCAGGCCATCCGCCATGCCCAAACACTTCGTGATGGTATGCAAACCCTTGGCCATCTGCTCAACAGCCCGGAAGATAAAATCGTGGAAAAAACCACTGCGCTCCTGGCGGATAAAAAATACCTGGAAAAAGAATTAAAACAGCTCAAAGCCGACAGCCTGAGCGGTAACATCGACAAGCTTATTGCAGACGCTACAGACGACAATGGCGTCAAACGGATTATGCACCGCGTGGACGATGTGGAAATGGCCGCCCTTAAGGACCTGGCGGATAAAATCCGTTCCAAAACAAAATCAACAATCGGATTGCTTGCAGGGGTCAACAATGAAAAATTGGTATTTGTCGTGTTTGTAAGCGATGACCTGGTTTCTAAATACAAGGCCGGGGACATCATCCGTGAAGTTGCACGGGCAGCGGGCGGCGGCGGCGGCGGACGGACGCATCTTGCAACCGCCGGAGGAAAAGATGTGGCCAGGTTGCCACAAGCCATCAAACGTTTTGAAGAACTTGTAACGAAATAACATCTTATTTGCTCCTGAGCTTAACCTCAACTTAGGGATGACATTTTTTGTCGGGGCTTTTTACATTGGCAGAAAATGACGGCAAGGACATTTTGAATTTTGAGGAAATACCGTTTATACAAGTCAACCCTTTTGTAAAACAAAGCCAGGATTGATTACCTGTTGCACATGCAGTTTCGTTAAGATAAGTACGAATGAAGAAAGGTTTGTCTTTTTAACGTTCCCATCAAATACCCATAGCAAGCAAGAGCACATCAAACTGATGATGGATGCACTCCCATGGTTTATACGAACCTATATTACAAAATTAATACCGGAGTCCAATCAGCCCGTAATGCCTTTATCCAACAACTGTTTTTTAATTTTAACCCGACGCCCATTTTTGCGTGATACATTTCGAACTAATAGCGCTCATGGCTAAACAGCGCCTAACTTGTGCTTGGACAGCATATACGTTATGGGCTTTATTTATGGTTAAAACTTTATGGGTAAGCAAAATAAATTTTTCATCGATGAAGCCGATAGACAAATGGTGAAGCGATTTGATTAAACAAGCAGCTAAGGCATAGACATTTAAAAGGTCCCCTGAACTTGTTTAGTATTTTTGGTTGATTATATCCGTTTTTTGTCACATTAGACATGATTTAACTTTTTTTTGTTTTGCAGAATAAAAATTTCCGTTTTTTCGTTATTGTCAATAAATCTTTTTCTCTGATTTTCGCTCAAAACAATGATCCCGAAAAACGGTAAGCTTGCATTCGGAGACAGGAAGTTATGGATAGCATAGGCTTCAAGGACCATTTTGTAAAAAAAATACTGATGACGGCGTCGGCCGGTCTATTGTTGGCCTGTATATGTGTCGCCCTTATTAGCGTCCTTCCATTGTACAATCAACTCAAGGTGCAACAAGCCAATAATCTGATCTATACCGCTAAAACAAGAAGCATGGTGGTTGATGAATTTCTTGCAAAAATAAAAGAAACCGCGCGACAAATAACAAGTCGATCGAAGGCCAGGGAGGCCCTGCAAAGATATAATAATGGAGAAATTAATGTATCTGAGCTTAAGGATTTTTCTGTTCCCATACTTCAGGACGCCATAAATTTATCCCTGTTCGCCGTTGGTATCAGCCGGTTGGACCTACATAAAGGGCTGGTTGCCCATGTTGGTCTTTCAATACCCGATAAATTCCAGCGGCCACCTTACATCTCAAGCTACAAACCCATACTCAGCAATCCTATAAAGATTGAGAATGATCTCTATATTGTAGTCAGCACGCCAATTATATCGAGAAACAAAGAACTTGTCGGGTTTGACGTTGTGCTGTTTACCACTTCAAAACTCCGTGAGATCGTTCAGGATTACACCGGGCTTGGTAAAACGGGCGAAACCATTATTGGAAGATTAAAGGCCAATGGTCAGCCCGAACTGTTTTTTCCTACCCGGTTGTTGCCAAACAAAGAGAAAGATGCCGAAGCATCTGAAAATATAGCTCTTGCAAAGCAAACCCTTGGAAATATTGCCAGGATAAAATCTGACGGGATTTTCCATTTACAGGAAACCCAACACATCCTGGCTGCTTATGGCCCCATAAAGGGCAGTAATTGGGGCATAATGGTCAAAATGGAAAAGAGAGAACTTTTTGAATCAATTACCAGCAAGGTTTTTATTATTGGCCTGGTCGTTATCCTGCTGGTTATTCCGCTGGGTGTATTAGGGCTTTTTTTTCTGCTTCACCCGCTATCGGACCGATTGATGGGCCATGTTGACCTATTGCAAGAAGAGATTACAGCAAAAGAAAAAGCCATTCATGAACGCATTCTGTCGGATGCAAAGTTGTTGGATGAAAAAGAACGTCTAAATGTCACATTACGCTCCATCGGCGATGGGGTCATTACCACCGATCTCGATGGTAAAATTTTACTGATCAATACAGTTACCGAGCGTCTCACCGGCTGGAGCCAACAGGAAGTTATTGGCAGACCGGTCCATGAGATTTTTAAAATTATAAGTAAGGCAACCTATCATCCCCCGCTTAGCCGTCACGGAAAAGATAATGTCCAGGGAAATATGGCCGCCCTGGCAAAGCATACAACGTTAATAGCGAGAGACGGCGCTCAATATTTTATTGAAGATTGCGAATCGCCCATATTTGACAAAGAAAATAAAATGATTGGAACCGTTATTGTTTTTCGGGATATTACTGAAAAAAGGAAAATAGCGGATGAATTGCTCAAGGTTAAAAAACTTGAATCGGTAGGGGTTTTGGCCGGGGGCATCGCCCATGATTTTAACAATATCCTCGCCGCAATTCTGGGCAACATCGAACTGGCGGAGATGTCCCTTGTGGCTACAAACGAGGCTTTTCCGCTTCTGCAGGAAGCAAAAAGAGCATCGATGAGGGCAAAAAACTTAACCCAACAATTGCTTACTTTTGCCAAGGGTGGCGAGCCAATAAAAAAAACAACGCCAATTGGAAAAACAATAACGGATTCTGCAAATTTTGTATTACATGGCAGTAATGTATTGTGCCACTTCCACTTCCCTGATGATTTATGGCTGGTTGATATCGATTCGGGGCAAATAAGTCAGGTAATTCAAAATCTGGTTATAAATGCCAAACAGTCCATGCCAGATGGGGGGGAAATCAATATAAAATGCGCGAATATTGCCGATATTAAATCTGAAACCATACATAATTTACCGGGTAAGAAATACATTAAAATAACAGTAGGGGACAATGGATGTGGTATCGGGGAAAAACATCTTGAAAACATCTTTGATCCATATTTTACCACCAAACAGAAAGGCAGTGGGCTTGGACTGGCAATTACCCATTCAATTATAATTAAACATAGCGGCCATATCGGGGTGCAATCAAGGTTGGGCGAAGGTACCACCTTCACCATCTATTTGCCCGCTTCCGATAAGCGCACCAGCCCGGAGCCGGACAGAATAACACATGAAGACAGTAAGTCCAAGGCCAAAATTATGGTCATGGATGATGAGCAGCTTGTGCAGGATATTGCCGGCCGGATGCTTGCCCGTCTTGGTCACGAAGTGTTATTGGCCAATAACGGCGAAGAGGCCATTTCTATCTATTGCAAGCATCGTAGAAATGGTAAACCGGTCGATATCATCATAATGGATTTGACCATTCCGGGGGGGATGGGCGGGAAAGATGCCATAAAGGAGATACTGAGAATTGATCCTGATGCAAGGGCTATCGTATCAAGCGGGTATTCCAACGACCCAATTATAGCCACTTATGAGCAATATGGATTTAAGGCCGCACTTACAAAACCTTTCCTGCTCGAGGATTTGAATAAGACCATTATTGATGTTTTATCCTGACAATGCCCCAAAAAGCGGTAATTCGGACTCATCGATCATAAACTTAACTTAGAATCATTATGAAAAATCATTACTATCCTAAATAAATTTTGAGATTAGTTTAAATACCGTCGCAACAGGGGTTTCGTAATAAAATATTACATTTTCAAAACGCACCATTTAAATTTGATAATAACATTAAATCCACGTAAATAAGCCTGAAACTGTTAAAGCGGATCAAATAAAATTTTCCCTTTGTTTCACCCGGATAAATCCGGGTGTTACTTATTTAACACCACACTTCAGTGTGGCGCAATTTAAAACAACCGACTTTTGGTAAATGGTTTTAAACGTTTTTATATTTATTCAGGACAAATATGATGAAAAATATTATATAAGGACTTCCGCATGCGCTGGTGAATTGCTGACATGAAATACATTCATCACAAATGCTGCAAATATCCGCTTCTAATAAAATTGTAAACATCACCGAAAAGAAATTAAAAATATGAACAAACCTCTCATTACAATTATTGTGATTGTGCTAATCATTGCAGGCATGGGGGCAAATTCTTTTTTTAAAACACCCACATTTGCCCAACTTTCCCAAATTCAACCGTCGGGAAAAAACATCGGCCAGGATTCGCCGTTTGGGGCGCATGGCGCCATATCACGGCCATATATAGAATCAGATAAGGTTAGTCATCAGGAGATTTTACGCAGGACATCAGAAGTAAAGGATCTATATGGTCATGTTCAGGATATAGGCATTAAATGGATTCGGCCCGGAGCGGATATTTATTGGCGAGCAGTTCAACCCACTTTGAAATACGTAAAAAACGGTTTGTTTGATTGGGGAAGCATTGATAACCTTTATGGCCGGGTCCCTTTGGGCGTTAATATATTAGGGACTATCGATCCTTTGCTATGGGCAGTAAATAGGGACCCTGCTTTTAAGCCGGGAACATGGCGGTTTGCAAGCGGTGAAGAAGAACGGTACTACATCAAATTTGTTAAAGAGGTTGTAGAACGTTACGATGGCGATGGGCATAAAGATATGCCAGGCTTGAAAAATCCTATTAAATACTGGCAAATAGGTAATGAGCAGGCGCTTAGGCCTCTTATTGGATCCGGGGACGTCAATAAAAGCCCGGACTGGAAAGGGTTCAGTCATATCATGGAGATATCCAATAAAGCCATAAAAGATAGCGATCCCTCGGCAAAAATCGCCTTAGGAGGCCTGGCTTCAGGGTATCCGCGTCCCAATGACCCTATTGCCCGGTTTATGGATACACCCCCGGAAATAAGGGAACGCGAGGAATTTTATATACCCTTACTAAAACATCTTAAAGGCAAATACATAAATATATTTGACATCCACTATTACGGCTCTCTGCAGGAAACAGGCCCCGAAGGATGGCGATGGGTATATATGAAAGATACATACGCGTATATTCGCCGGAAACTCGATGCAAATGGCTATCAAAACACGGAAATCTGGTTCACGGAAACAGCCGTGCCCAGCCAGCCTTTGGGTGAAAGGTTCCAGGCCATAAATCTTGTTAAGCGCTTTGTCTATCCACTATCCTTTGGTGTAAAAAAGATATTCTGGTGGAATATGATAGAAGGCGAATATCCTTTGGAAAGGAATAAACCATCGAACCATTTTGGTCTTATATATGATGGCATCGGAGAAGATGATCCTGGTTATGGGACAAAGAAGCTTTCGTATTATACTTATAAAAAGATGGTGGAAGTTCTGGAAGGTTCCGATTGGAATAATATTGAAACAATCCGGGAATCTAAGGGGATTTATATTTATAAATTTATCAAGGACAATAAACCAATTTATGTTGCCTGGGATGATAATAAAAAAGAAAAACAAGTTACAATTTCAGGCATTCATTCAATCAAGGTAAGAATTATTGATACGGTTCCCGGATACGAATCAGGAAAATACGTCACTGATTACAATGCTGCTTTTAACACAAAAATAAAATCCGTACGAAATGGCAAGATCACTTTAATCCTGGGGGAAATCCCTGTTTACGTGGAGTCGATTTAAGAAAACCCTGGCCTTGTCCGCATCTTGATAATTAAATAAGACATAGGGACACTGTGTCGGACGGGATAAAACTAGTGGATACCAGAAGTTCGGGGCAGGCCCCGGGGAAGCGGGGGATTTACACCATCTAAAAAAACCATATACATTAATAGTCACAAATACATAACAATCATAATGTGCGACGACAATAACTTTTCTATTTCACCAAACACTTGTCAATTCCATACACAAAGCATTATATATTAAGAGCGATTACATGAAGTTCCATCACTTAGGCATACCGACAAAAGAAAAGCTCAAAGATGAAATCCATCTTAAGCATCTAAAGATGTACGTAAGCGGATATGGCAAAAATCCTTATGGAATTGAATGGGTACGCTATGAAGATGATGCTAATTTTCCCGAGATAGTTAAAAGTTTACCTCATATTGCTTTTGAGGTTGATGACATAAAAGAAGCTCTAACGGGGAAACAAATAATTATCCAGCCAAATTCACCTAGTCCAGGTATAATTGTTGCATTTATCGAAGACAACGGGGCTCCTATTGAATTTTTACAGATAGATCGCTCAATTGCCAAAGAAGGTATTTAAAAATATCAAATTATTTTGTCTGAAAATAACGGTTTCATCTTCCAATTGACTATAGGTTGGGGACAACTAAATTCCAACATTAACCTTTGGCCAATATAAAAGTATAAGGACTCAACAAAAATGAAAATGGAATTTAAATTAATTATTATCGTATTTTTTATTTTTGTAAGTACATTATTTAG
>CAYWBI010000149.1:0-9656 GCA_964456445.1 uncultured Calditrichaceae bacterium | reverse complement strand
ACAATCCCATAAGCTTCTGCCAAGTGTAATAATAAAAACCATATTCGACCAAATAATATATATGATCGACCATGCAGTCGAATTAATTCTTTAGCAACCGATTTGACATTCTAACTTAAACCCTTAATAACTAACAGCTTAATGTTGGTACCAAAGCCTGGCACCCTTGTTGCTTAACTTGACATAAACATTTGTCACAAACACAAAGGCAGTTTATTATGAGACCCACTGTATTTTTAGCCGCCCTGGCCATTCTGGGAATTACTGCATCGACCAGTTGTTCAAACCAAATAGCCTCGGCCAACCAAGACAAGGCCAGTTCACAAATCGTTAGTGTTGACATTTCGGATTATCCGGTTGAAAATGTAAGCGATACCGAACAAGCCGGCTTGGTTTATATGCGTGAAGAGGAAAAATTAGCCCGTGATGTGTATATTGCCCTTTACAGCAAATGGGGGCAACGCGTATTTGATAATATTTCCCGCAGTGAACAAATGCATATGGACGCCATTAAATTATTGCTGGACCGCTATCAGATCGCAGATCCGGTCGGAGACAATGGACCGGGTGTTTTTAGCAATCAGGATCTGCAGAAACTTTATGATGATCTAATTGTTGCCGGCAGTGATTCTCTAATATCTGCTTTAAGGGTAGGCGCGGCAATTGAGGAAATCGATATTCGTGATTTGCAAAATGAAATTGATGGTAATTCCGACAATCAGGATATCGCTTATGTTTATTCCAGACTGATGCAGGGTTCACACAATCACCTGCGGGCTTTTGTAAAAAATCTTGATCGGAATTCTGTAACTTATGTACCGCAATATTTATCAGAAGAAGTATATCTGTCGATTATCGATGCTGAAATGGAAAGATGTCACTAAACAACAGTAATCCCCGCGGCGCATAAACGCCGCGGTTTTTTTAACGGAGAGAAAAATGAAACGTTTTATCTGGCTTCTCAGTATTGTGCTGTTTGTATCCGCCAGCAGCAGTCTTTTTGCACAGGACTCGCTAAAATCCGGGAATAAGCTTGTACATAAGAAGGTTCAAAAGGGGCAACAGGGCCACATGCCTTTTATTGATGCCAATGGCGATGGATATAATGATAATGCCCCGGATGATGATGGGGACGGGATTCCGAACGGGCTTGATCCCGACTTTGTAAAAGGTAATGGGAACAAAGGCTTCCGGGATATGAACGGCGATGGAATTGATGACCGTATGCAACCGGATATGCATAACAAAGGCAAAGGCAAAGGCAAAATGAACGGACATGGCAAACAAATGAACACCCCGGATAAAAGCATGCGCGGGAAAGGCATGGATGCTCATGGTATGGGTGGAACCGGAAAAGGAAGAAAGGGGAAACACTGATGAAAAAGAATCTGATATCCAGCGGGCTTATCTTTTTATTTATGGCATTGCCTGCATTTGCCCAATGGCAATTTAATTTATCAACGGACCAGAGTTATGACAATAACCCTTTTCGATTGCCGGTAGCCGAAGCAAGCTACATGGCCAGTATGGATGGCAATTTACGCTATACCGGCACACAACTGTCTATAAGTTATATGGGAAGCTATAATCTCTTTAAACAATTCTCCGATCGAAATTATTATTGGCACCAACTGGCCGTATTTCATAACTATAAAAATGGTGAATGGGGTGTTTTTATAAACCAAAGGATCAATACAACAGATTATAATATTTATGATTTTACAACATCAAGTCTGTATTCCACCTCTTTGTTTACATCCGGCAATAATTTCTTTCGTTGGTATAGTCAACTTTCATACGATAAGTACAATCAGCTTTCCGAACTTAACAATATCAATCTATACACGGGGTTGAAAGGTAACCGGAGTTTTGAGACAGGAACATCCCTGATTGCAAACAGTGGCATCACCTATAAAAAATATACTCAGCAAAATATTGCACTTTCAACGCCTACCTTGCTTACATCTTCTGCCCAGGATATGGGCGGACACGGCTCCGGACCTGGATCTGGCGGTATGTTTAACAATACTGGAAGCAGACAGTTTTCTAATTTGGATGCGCCATCAGTGGTTAATCTGGAGTGGTCCCTGCGGGCAGCACAATCCCTGGGTCAGCATACCGGTCTCGCCCTGCAGTACAGCGGCAATAGAAACTTAAGCAGCCAAAGCCGTAATATAACGGGATTAAGCTACAGCGATGAAAGCGCCTTGTTTGACGACCCATCCGGTTTCAATGCCAATAAAATTGGAGCTGAACTGACCTGGGTCCTTCCTGCCGGAATCAGTTGGAAGAACGCTTTTTATTATGCCGATAAAAATTATATTTCCCAAGGCATCTATGACATAAATGATCAGTATAATCAAAACATACTCCGTAATGATTCCCAAAATTCCGCATGGAGTTATCTAAGCCGTCGTTTTATTCTTGGCAATCAAACGACAATTAATACAACACTTAGATATCAGTGGCTTAAAAACAGCTCAAATAGTTATTTTTACGACTATCAAACATCATCCTTGGCCCTCGGTTTGAGCCTGGAATTCTAAAGGGTATCTCGTTACCCGGGATATTTATTAAGCCAAACTTCAGCTTTATGATGAAGCCGGATTGTATCTTTCAATCCGGCTTTATCGTTAATTTTACGTTTTATAATTAACATAGATTTTCACGGCAATATAAAACCCATACTTTAAGGGTAAGATAATCCTGAAAAACTTATCATTTTATTCCCAAGCCAGGGGATTTTCATATTCTTGTGTTGTTCCATGGCTTCTAATATTAGCGGCAGATCACGTTTCTTTTTCAGCTTTACCCGAACAGAATTTTCTGTAATATCAATTTCGCCGCTGTTGGATATGATTTTTTCAAACAGCCTGACGTCGCTAAAGTGTGAATATCTTTCTAAATCAAGCGCTAATAATTTGTACAGGTTATGGGCTAAGACGGTCATCGTCAAATCAAAATCCACTTTAATCACCATAGACGATGAAACCCTGTTCAAATGGAAAAAATCTGTTTGTTCGGCTATCGTTTTTTCAACTATCCAACGCCTGCTGTATTTTCTGATAATATTTTCAACACTTAAATCAAACTCATTTGTTATTATTAATGCAGGTTTTATCTTGCCGTGGCCGGTAATGGATATTTGTCTTATATCATCTTCATATCCCTTTAAAAAAACAGTCTGATCATTTACCGTCAACGTTCTCCCCTCGCCGTCGGCGTTCATCACATGGACCCTTTTTTTCATGGTATTGGGAAGGGCATTGATTTTTTCTACAATATTTTTCCCGCGCCGGCGAATTGTTACAAATTTTATGTCATCGTCATCGAGCTTTTTTAGATTTTGATAGCTTGTAAATTTACTGTCAAAAACAAGATACTTTAAATTGCCGCCGCCGGGATCATTATCCTTGTAAAAGTCTAAAAACTCCAGAATAACCGATTGTTCATTCCTGTGTTTTACATCGCTATCGCTATAATCTATGATGCCCGTATCAGGATCGTGCGCTAATACAGCCAACATACTTGCAAGGGATTGCCTTCGTTTACCAGACCAGTTGTTTTCTAAATGGTCGCCGTTGCCCCAATACGGTACCGTTACAAAATCAAGATTGGACGTATCGCCAAGCAAACCGTTTTCCTGCCAGATATGATGGGCCCTTTTTAGGAATTTTAGATTCATCTCTCTTGTAATCCGGTGGGAATAGGAACTATACCAACTGTTTTTGGGCAACACATTTAATCCGGCAAATAGCCCGCTTCCCCTATCCATACACCAAATATCGTCAGCGCTGTACCGTCTTATATTGGACAATTTTAATGCTAAAAACGCAAGTATGGATGAGGCCCGGTCCATTGTTTTTGTTTTTGGATAATCCGATTCTGATATCGCTTTTATTATTCCATATTTTTCCAGATATGGAACAAAGGAAAATATCCCTGCCGTTTGTGTTGAAAACTTTTCCGCAGTAAAGTTAAGCGCTTCACTCTTTTCCGCTTTGATCTTTGGCGTTTCAAGAGTGGATTTTATGTACTTACTTCTCCTTGGAAGTCTGGCAAAGCCCTGTCGTTTTAATATATCAGAAATGTATCGTTCACTTACTTTAAATGCTTTGCCTTTAGCGTCAAGAGTGGTTTTAATATCGCCAACGGAATAATGTTTCTTCCTGAGTTCTGTGATAGCATCGATCAATTGATCCGTTTCTTTTTTAAATGCCCTGCCCTTTTTCTTAATCTGGAAAAAGGGATCAGGGGCTTCGGGTGATTGGGCTATTTTTTTTCTAAAGCTGGCAATGAGTGAATTGAAAGCAGCAAGTGTATAGCCAAATTTTTGAGCGGATTCTTTAGCCGGTAATTTATCTACAAAGAATGCCCTAAGCGCCTCATACTGTTTTTGCGCAGTTGTGTTAAATTCAAAGAAGTAGTTTTCTGCTTGCATGCCATAAGGTACATTATTGCCGTGAAAGAGTAAATTAAAAACAACTAAATTATATTAAAAAAGGTTGATGCTTGCATAAATACCGTATATACAAGGTCTTGCAGCATTTACATACATAGCCGTACTAATTTTATCAATAGATAAATACTATTTAACGGCATTAATAAACATCACAAAAACAATACTTTTATGGTGGCGATATAAGATAAGACCAATCATAGCAGGAATGTAACTAAGAAAAATAGGAAAATGTTATGGTTATTAATTTCCGTGAAAATCTATGTTTATGATTACACGCTGCAATATTGGATGGTGGGTTTTGTATGAAATTGATTTATAAGACTATTACCATTTGAATTATGTACTGCAATGTGGTACATTTTGAAAAAACGAGGTAAAGCTATGATAGAGTTATCAGTAAATAAATTTAGGTCTAATTTAAAATCTTTTGTGGATCAGGCAATTAACGACCACATCCCTCTAAGAGTTCGTCGAAGAGCAGGACGGGATTTTATAGTTCTTAGCGCAGAGGATTGGGAAAGAGAACAGGAAACCCTATATGTCCTTCAGAATTCATCTTTAATGGCACAGATTGAGGAATCGTTGAAAACTCATACTTCTAATAGTGGATATAAACCTACAGAAGAAGAATTAAATGAGATCAATAATATTTGAAGGAAATACTTGGAATAAATACGAAGATTTAAGAACGAGAGATAAAATACTCCATAAAAATCTCTGTAAACTTTTAAAAGAAATGCAGCGTAATGATCCGTCGGTGGGATTGGGAAAACCAGAACCTTTGAAACATAATTTAAATGGATTATGGTCAAGAAGAATATCACAAAAAGAAAGATTAATTTATAAATTTGACCGAAAGTACATATACATATTTGCTATTGGCGGTCATTATAATGATCATTAGATTACAATAATTGTAAAATCTTCACGTTAACTAAAAATAGTCTGGCATTTAACAAAATAAGGTATAGAAGCCTTGCGCCCTTTCCATGATCGTGAACCGGCCATGCAGCTAAGTCAACGTTTCCCCCGGGCAGCGGAATTTCCGCTTCTCTGCAACCTACCGGTGTGGTCCCGGCCGCCGGGCAGGAAGCTAAGTTCAAACACGAGCCCCTCCATAAAACCAAACTGCCTAAAATTGATTTCATTAAATCCATGCCGTATCTCGGCGGTGTTTTAATAGACCATCAACGCCATTGTTTAAAGCTGTAAAATTCCGATAAGGATAAAAACACATTCTGGCGATCAGGCTCATCTGATATTTAAAAATATGACATTAGAGCTTCCTCCTGCATTAGCCTTCTTCCTCCGCCCAGGCATAGGAGCCATGAAAAGCGTATTTCAGATTTTTTAAAAACGGTTCCGGTTCTTTAATACTGATTCTTTTACCGCCTTTGCCAATAATAAATTCCTCTTTCTGAAGCAGGTTTATCAGCAGATCCGGGGGTGTGGCCTTGATACGCCCATCGGCAATAATGACTTCGCCGAACGGGGTTTTTGCCCCATTATTCAATTTATAGAAAACAACTTTCATCTGCAGCCCCTGCATAAAGGTTTAGAGTTCAATTCTCGTGTGAGCAAGCCTGACTTTAGACTATTTAATCCAGCTCCCCAAACGGGACGGAATCCCATCTTTTATAAAGCCGTTTGCTTTTATCAATTATCTTTTGGCGCTCGTCGTCCGGCATTGCATCGACCTCGGCAAATCTTTTGGCAATGCTTTTAACTAGAGCTAATTGTTCAGGGGTCAACCCCTTTTCGGCCTTCTTTATCTGTTTCTTGTTCCTTTGGTCGCGTCCCCGACAAATATTAATTTAGATTTAAAGCTAAAAAATGAAAGGTGCACCAAGTTATTGAAACTATGTTTTTTACAACAAGCCAAACAACTTAATACCGACACGCCTTTCAAGTGAAAAATACCAAGAAAGCAGCAAAGATCAAAAGCCCGTCAATAAAATATAGTTTTAGTGGTGGCAATATAACCACTTTTGCCCGGATCAACCCGGTATCCTAGTTCATGAAAAAATTAGGCGCGCACAAAGATATACCCAAACTCGATCCTTCGGAAAAAACGGTTTACAAAAAACAGCAATGCGTACGTAAAGTCTTTTGCACTAAAAAAACAGGATATAAAGCGCCCCTGCCGTGGTTAGGGACAGGCCATGCACTTAATCCAACGTTTCACGGTTGCAGAGGAATTTCCGTTCCGTGCTGCTAAATAAAAAACATTTAGTTTCGTCAAAATCTTTCCCCAAAAGATTTTCTCAGCGTACTTTCCAGTTAAACCAGATTTATAATACGCCTATCTAAATAACGTCATCTATTATATTGCAACTTATATTGATAATTCCGGTTAGCCATGTTAAATTCCCAGTAAATAAAAATAGCTATTTACCCAAAAGAAATGGAGACTTAAAATGAAAAAAGTATCCTTACTTATTGCCGTAATTGCACTAAGCATTACCATGTTTGCATGTAACGGAGCAGATTCAGGCAGCAAATCTTCTACCGACAAGAAAGTCACCATACAACCTATTACATCGAGCAGTTTAATTGGTGAATGGGAATGTGTGGATATTACAAATGGGGTTACCCATATGGAAAGTATTGCAAAAATGCAGCCGCATATTGTTTTTAATGATAAAAATGAAATTTTATCAAAAGTAAAATTACCCGATGGCAGTTTTGTTTCTCAAAAAGCAGGTTCTTTTCAAATTGAAAACGGAAGCATTGTGTCAAAACTGTATGAAAAAAATCCATATATGGAAAATGGTAAATTAATTATTGAAGACCCTTCGGCAGATAATAAACAAATTTACAAAAAAATAAAGTAGTTTAAATAAAATTGAAATTTAAACAGCTACAGATCATAAAAATATCAATATATAAAAAAACAGCCGCTATCATTAGTGTTGTGTTTTTATTGTTATTATCCTCTTGCCATTCTAAAGATTTTAAGATATCAAGAGAATTTTCAAAAGTATATGCCTGGAATAGAGACAGCACGGCATTTGCCTTTACGGCCATAAATAAAATTTATAGAAGTCCCGAAGGTATTGCGAAGTTCCCGGATGGCGGGAAAATAAAAATAGAGTATTATGACGTTGCTCTTTATTATTATGATATTAAAAATAAGACATTAAATCGGATTGTAGATTTTAACGATATTTTACCCCTGTATTGGAAAGACAGATATTATTGGTCAACAAAGATACTTTTCAACGATTCCCTCATCTATTATAAAATCGATACGCCCGACAAAGATGAAATCCGCTGGGCCCGTGATAGAACTAATGATGATAAAGAGTCCATGAAGCTTGATCAGATCATTAATAAAGTCTCAAAAATACATACATATAATATCCGAATGCATACAATCAACAGCCTGGACTTTTTACCTTCGAATGTGGAATGGGCCAAATTTAACAGTGATAAGGCCAAAAAATTGCGAAAACGCTGTTTGGAAAAAATACCTTGTGCCGACTGGGGTATAAATATTCAAAAGCAATTCCAGCAATCAAAAGATATCTATATCGATTATATTGTAGAAGGAATGGGCAGCGATATTTCCCGTAAATGTATCTGGGAACAGATAGCCCCGTCCTTCAATAAAGATGATGTAAAAAACATTATCGTAAAAATGGAAGATTATAAAACAAAGCTATACGAAGAATTTAAGAATAACGATGACGGGCCGTATCAGAAATCATTAAAAAAGAGCCGGTATGAAAATTATACCCGTTATTTTGATAAAATAAAGAATAGGCTAAAGAATGTTCAATAATTCTAAGATATTTTTCGGCATTACTCTTTTAATATTGTTGAATCTACATTTCAGTTCTGCCCAGGAAAACAGCAAAATGCAGGAATTGTTTCTGCTTGATAAAAATGATTTCAATCCCTATGCCGAGTTTATGACAACAGACATAAAGGACGTTTTTAATCCTGAACAGTCAAACAGCTATCCCTCGGGTAATTTGTTTGACGGATATCTTAAAACCTGCTGGGTTGCAGGTTCTGCTAAAACGAACACCAGTTCTGCTCTTTATATAAAAGTGCCCGCTGCCATCAGTCCAGATAAAATGATTTTGAATATTTTTTCCGGCTATGGAAAAAATCCGCCGTTGTTTTATAAAAATGCCCGGCCAAAAAAGATTAAAATATCCCTGTTCGCCGCCTTTTATCCCGAGGGCTTCAGCACAGAAACCGTCAGTTTATATCTTATCAGGAAATATCCTGTTGAACAGTACATTGAATTGGCGGATTCTTTTGGCGTCCAGTCTTTTCCTTTGCATTTAGATAAAAAGGCTTTGTTGGATTTCCGCAAGGAAAGTTTAAAAGAGTGCGGTTCTTATACGGGAAAAAGCTTCAAGAGATTTTTAAAGGCCGGCGCTCCGCATTCGTTTACACCCGCGATTATTATTAAAGTCGAAATACAGGATACGTACAAAGGAACAAAATACGATGATATTTGTATCTCGGAAATTTATTTTAACGATCGCTTTGTTACACCCTATCCGGATAAATTTAATGAAGTAACGAATGTCTATATTAAAAACGATTCGATTTTAATCGTTGACTATAAGGATAAAAAAGGGGTTATTTTGTATAAGGATGCGTCGTCTTCACTTTTTTTGCTTAGTGATGACTGGGCCCTAAACTGGGTGCTTTTGTCTTATGTTCCGAATGAGGCTGTGGGAGCCGGTTCTCGAGTAGAAGAACAATATTTATTGGTCGATTTAAAAAACCGGCATATCGTGAACAACGAATTTAAAAAACAAACCGGAAAAGATATTTTATCGGGAGCAATAGAAAAAGACGAAAACGGCACAATCATTTATGATGATTTTGATACAAAAACCGAATTAAAATAAAAACAAATCGTTCTTTTTTTATCTCTTCAACATATTCACTAAGGCAATAGATAAATTGTAATTGAAATTTTTAAGGAAGGGCCGCGCCACGTTTAGTATTTAATCTTGGCTTGCTTTATGGCTAAATCCCGGGCATTTCGGACACTCATTCCGGGTGATTCCGGACGGCGGCTTTCTGCCACTTTTCATTTTTCCGTGATTCGATAAAATTGTCCGAAATGAAAAGTTGTTTTTCCGATTCGGGCGCCCCCTAACTAAATAAGGCATATCAATAGTGTCCGGTTAAAATTACATAAACGACATTCAAGAAAAAATAATAG
>CAYWBI010000148.1:0-9808 GCA_964456445.1 uncultured Calditrichaceae bacterium | reverse complement strand
CGCGGCCCGCGACCGTTTAGTTGCCGGTTTACAGGTTCCAGAACATCGGTTGCCACATATGGGTTGGGAACAACGGCAATTTTATCAAGAACGGAAACAGGCCTGGTTTTTGCTACTGATGTACTTTGGGTAGAAAACTGAAAACGGTCACCTTTTGCAAATGGTTTTCGTGTGGCAAAAAAGAATATGTCGCCCGTTTGCGGGGCAACAGGCCCAACAGAATCCGCCGGAGCATGGAAAGCCACTTTCCAGGATGGTTTTACCCCGCTTTCCCCTATCAAAAACACAATATCATCCCCGGAGGACCAGGCGCCGCTGTTATCATTATCGATCAGGCCGAAACGAGCCGGCTTATCCTCCGTTACATTCCAAACATAAAAGGGCACCGAAAGTCCGAACACATCATCGAGTCGGTTTTCGGCAAAACGAATTTCATAATCGGCGGGATAGGGCATACCGTTATGGAACAATCCCGCATCAAAAGTATAATTGGAAACACCGTTTTTCCAACCGGTATTTTGCGGGTCATAGCGCAAGGAATCATCCGTTACAATCAGTTTTATACCGTCAAAAACCGGATTGGCTTCTTCTCCGTTAAACAGCGTTGATTTTTTTATTTTTATCACTTTCCGGGTGCCATCAATTTCACGCACCTGATAGGCCAGCGCTGTTGTAAGGCTATCACTAAAACCCACCTCGTAACGGGCGTCATTTTTTATAAGAGCGGGATCGATAATCTGCGGATCAACACGACCCGTTCCCACACCTGCCACACGCTCCACCATACCGGAAACAGAGGGCGGCTGATAGTTTGTAGGATGGGTGGCAGGAACAACGATTACGGTATTAATATCTGTTTTCAGGTTACCGGCTTCATCAATATCGATCACCTTGGTACACTCGGTCGGCGGAATAAGGGCCAGAGTATCGCCTCGGTCATAAGACACCACGGCATAATAGTAAGTTTGTCCATTTACAACCGTGTTATCCGTCCAGCTGTGTTTTAAACCGCTGTCATCACCCAAATAATATTTTACGCCGTTAAAATCAATCGGTTGAAATCCTTTAATACCATCCTTTTTATCAAACTGTGCGATGGGCGCATAAAGTGTTTTATTGCCTTGTCCGTCGGTAATGGTACGCGCCTCGTTAAAACCCGGATCGGTCGCGCGGTAAATTCGATAACCTTCAAAATCATCGCCGGATATGGGATCATATGAAAGCTCGGCCTTGGTATCCCAATATAAAGTGACTTTTCCGTCACCAGGCACGGCCGAAACCGTTGGTTTATCCGGTGCCTTGGCAAAATGATAGTTGGAATTATAAATTTTTTGAACGACATCGGCGTTGCGAAAAAGATCATGTTGATCTTCACCCAGCAGCATGGCAATGGAAAACCGCTGGGTTTGCCCGGCCTTAAGCGGGAAATAACCGGAGCCGTATAAAAACACGATATCCACATTTTGCGCCGGTTGGGGGAAATTACCCGGAATAAGACGGCGCCACATTTCTTCGTCATCGGAAACACGCACACTGGGCCAAACAAATGAATTAAAGCTGGTCAGTCCAATTTGATCGGACTCATCAATATCGGTTTCATCAAAATTGGGCTCGCCATGTGTCGGAACGCCATCGCCCTCACCCTCATCTCCGGTATCGGGCAATCCATCTTTTCCCACATCATCCCGGTCCGGATTCCAGTCACCATCATTATCAATGCCATCATCCCGGCGTTCATCAATTAATCCGTCGCCATCATTGTCGATACCATCAAAGGGGTTGCCGGGACTTTCCAGGTATTTAAAACCGAAATACCCCACGCTGCCGCCCCAAATTCCGCGATTATCATTATCCCATTGGTAAACCATATCACGGTTGATATCAAAATAGGAATCATCGTCGTTCCAGTCTTCGGCGCCGCCCACATCGGCATCGCCATACATACCGAATACAACCTTGTCCAAATCCTTATCGCCCTCATTTGTTATTTCGTAAACCCAGATAATACAATCCTCGGCCAGGGTTTGCGACCATTGATAACCACGGACTTCAACCTTTAACCCCAAACCGCCACGTGTCGAATCTTTCGAATTCGGAAAATAAGCAAATTCCTTATTATCCCGGTCATCCATAACAAAATAACTTTCCTGATCGGCAATGGCCAGACCCTTGCCATATTCGCCAATCCATTTCGCGTTCCAATCCGATGAACGATTGGGCCAGGAGTCGGGCCAGGTTTGAGGCTTGTCGCTCATGGCAATACCGTTTTGACCTTCCGCAGCATATCCCGGCAAGGGCTGCCATCCCCACACCTTCCCGGAAGGTGAAATATCACCGCCCTCACCGGCAATTCCACCGATTATACCATCATCAACAATATGAATGGTATTGCCATACACATCCTTTACCTCGGCGGCGGCAATTACGCCAAATTCAAAAATATAATTATGGTTGCTTCCTTTGGGCCATTCCACCGCCGGGGTGGTATATGGAAAACCAATGCTTCCGTAATTATAGAACAGGGTACGAATCAGGTTTCCGCTATGGATGCCCTGACGCCTGTCTTGCTGACCACTGTTCTTAGAAAGAAAAGACGGATATTTATCAAAGAACTTTCCGGCATTTTTTTCCTGTGCCTGGAGCGACAGGTTAAAAACTAACAAAATCCAAAATAAAATTACGTGCATTTTTAGTTTCATTTCGCATTATCTCTTTGAACATAGTGAAGCATATTATTTATCTGTTTTCTGATTTCTACTGCAATTGAACACCAATTACCACGCGTCTGGGCGCGGAATAATAATCCGGTCGCTTAAAATATTCATCCCGGGAATAAAGCCCTGTATTGCCCACAAACTGTCCCTGCAAAGTATATCCTGCCCGCCCGGTATCTTCAAATACAATATTTTCATTCAAACGGTCGAATAAATTATACACCAAAGTATAAAATGAAAGTTTTCGTCCCCAAAGGAGAAAATCATAAGAAGCCCGTAAATCAAAATTGATGGTAGACGGTTTGCGTCCGGAATTTTCAAAAGCGGTACGTTGATTCTGCAATGAAGGTGTATAAGGTAGGCCGCTGCCGAAAGAGCCAATCAAACTAACATTCCATCTTCCCGGCTTGCCAACTGTAAAGGTTCCGTTTAACGTGTGGCGTTGATCCCAGTTTAAATAAACAATTTTTTTAGATGATTCCCGGGGAGGATTGGCCAATAGATCAAAAAACAATGCATTGGGATCGGATGCATTACCCCGTGCCAGCTGATAGGTATAATTAAGCGTAGCACCCCAAAAGCCCGTAAAACGTTTTTCCAAAAAGACGGACACTCCATTAACACGCCCATAATCCCGATTGGTATAACGCACATATTTACTGCTCACATCATTATCCAGACGAAAAAATTGCTGACCAATCAAATTGCGTATATCTTTTACATAAAGTGTAAAATTTGCTGCCATATCCGAAGAGAATTGCTGTTGCAGCCCCAATTCATAAATCGTGGTTTGCTGCGGTTTTAACAGAGCGTTGCCCATCGTTGTTCGCAGGGCGCCGGGCGCCACTTTATAACCTGGATTGCTATACAGATATCGGAATTGCGGCATTTGAAAAAACTGGCCGAAAGAAAAGCTGAGGATACCCGTTGCCGTGAGCGGGTAAGCAATACCCAGCCGCGGACTTAATTTTAAATTGGGCGGGACGGTATTTTTCGGCCCATTGCGCGGGTTACCCGGATTAACGGGATAGTCGGTGTTGGGATTAAAATAATCAAAGCGCAGACCGGCATTGATTACCACCGAATTTAGCTCAACTTTATCCTGCAAATAAGCCGAAAATTGAAACGGCCGTTTGTCATAAACATTGCTTCCTAAATCCGTTGTCGGGGGAACTTCCGGCATAAAGGGTCTTATTTCTATTCCATTTTCATCCCGCGCGGCCCGAACATAAAACTCCCGTAAATGCAAACGATGTTGTTCCAGATCAAAGCCGCTTTTAAGCAGATGTACATGGTTTACCTGCCAGCTTAGGCTGCCATTAAAACTAAGTGATTCGGACCGGCGTTTAAGATAATACATACCGGTGCCGCCGGTATAGAACCGATACCCGGGAATATTGAGCCGATTGGGATGAACATAGCCCGGGTCCAGCGGATTTTTAAAAACCGAATAGCGATATTTATTTCTGCGCCAGCCCAGGTTTATATCTCCAAAAATACGCTTACCCAAACTGTAATCCAGCCTTAAGGTATGCACCAATCCTTCCTGATACTGGTTATAATTACCATCCGGCGTAAACTTAAACAGATGTAAATAATCACGGTAATCCGCCCGATTCCAAAGCAATTTATATGAAATTCTTGCACTTCCAATTTGACGGGAAAGTTTAGTCGTCCAGCTGATGCGTTTCATATCATTCATTGGCACAGCGGCGCTATCACCGTTCTGCTTTATAAACCAATCATTCGAATTTTCACTGTTTAGATTTGTGGAATCGGACGGAATAAAATCACGTCGGCCATAAAGCCAGCCATCATTATAAAAATATCGAGCTGAATTAAAAAGGCGAAAATCCAACGGTAACGGCCCGCCGGCGCTTACATCCAGGTTGTAGGTTGCCAGTAGGTTACGATAATCAATATTATAAAAAATAGTCGGATGGGAACTTACATAATCTCCACTATAGGCTGAGCCGGAAAAATCCCATTTGGCGCCGCCTTCACGGGTAATGATATTTACCACACCGGACATGGCATTGCCGTATTCGGCATTAAAGGCCCCGCTCACCAATGAAATTTCCTGAATGGCATTATTTTCCACCGCAACGGATGGCAAACCGGAATAGTCATCCATTACGGAGACCCCATCCACCACATAGGTAATTTCACTTGATCTTCCCCCTCGGATATGCAAGGCGCCATCGGACCCGGTGGTTACACCGGCTTGTAATTTTAATACATCCCGATAAGTTTCTAAAGGCATTTTTCGTATCTCATCTCCGGCATAAGCCACAACACTGGCCGTCTGATCCCGGCGAATCATCGGTTTTTGAGCTACCACCTCAATGGTTTCATCCGATTCCAAAACCTTTGGCTTTAGTCCAAAATTTACGGTTGTTGTAAAATCGCTTGCAACATTTACGTCTTTCTTTCGAATGCTCCGATAGCCAAGCATGGAAGCCGTTAAAACATGCATTCCAACCGGTACATTCACAATAACATAATAACCATCCGCGTCACTGGCCGCTCCAAGAGAGCTGCCTACGATTTGGATGTTGGCTCCCGCCAAAGGTTCATGGGTTGCTTTATCCATAATGATTCCGGTTATTTTTCCGGTTGTGCCGGCTATGGCTAAATTTGCAATGAAAGCAAAAACGAAAATGAAAAGAAAACCGGCGTTGCGAAATGAAATCAATAAATTAATCATAAATTTTCAAATTACCTGTCAGTGAATTGGATGTAAAATACATGCCCCGGACGCATGATTCAAGAATAAAATAAATTATATTTTATTTTTTGTATTATATTTTATTTTATTCTTGACAATTTTATCATCTTCCTGTAATATTGCACATGAAATTTCCGGAAGGAGACTTTATGGTAAAAAACTGATATCGATGAAATCAGATGTTTTCATCCGGCAACCCTACAGGATTTTATTTTACTCCGCCAATGCGTTATTTTCTACAAACCGGTATCGGCGGGATTTATTGGCAATCAAAACGCTTCAATGATGTTTATACATCAGATACAGACAACGAATCAATCAATAACCCAAAAGAGGAGGTAGCCCATGAAGAAGGTTACATCATTTTGCATCGTTCTACTATTTCTATCCATTTCCTTGTTATCCGCCCAAAATATTGATAATAAGTTCAGTAAGGTTTGGCAGAATCTTACCTGGGGCGAGGGTGCCCTTTACCCCAGCAGTTCACTTTGGAACATGGTAGGTCCCTATGACTTTGACAAAGACGGCATGTCCGATTTTATTGCCAGCAGTTCCTGGAGCGGATCTTTTTTGAACGGCGTTTACCACTATGAGGCTACCGCTGACAATCAGATTGAATTAAAGTGGTGGTATCATTTTGCGAAACTGGATACGGCAAATGACAATTTCTCATCCGTTACCGTAGGGGATTTGGATGGCGATGGCAACCAGGAAATTATTGTATTGGCTGATGCGCCCGCCGGTAAGGATGCCTTGCAAATTTTTGAATGGAACCCCGATTCCATGGCCTTTCCCGTAACACCAACCGCCACCTGGGATTTAGGATTAAAGAACGGTGTTTTCGAAGCCGGGCAAATTGTTGCCGCAAATTTGGACAGCGATGATAACCAGGAGGTTGTTGTCTCTGTTATGGATGGCCCATGGGGCGAAACTGGAAAAAGCCATCTGATGATTTTTGAATTACAGAACAAAAGCTTTGCCCTGCCTTCATGGCATGTTGAAATGGACGATTCCGTTACAACCGGCTGGAGCGGATACACCATTTATGTGGCGGATATGGATCAGGATAATTTAATGGAAGTATGGACGGTTGCCTGGGATTATTATCGTATGATTGTTTATGAAAACAATCCAGGCGGCGAGGGTTCAAAATCAGAAGACCTATATAATCTTCAAAATGCTTTTTATGTTAGCCTAAACGACGAGTTTTCCAATCAGGGTCTGGTTATGGCTGATTTTGACAAGGATCAGCATAACGAAATGTATGCAACAACCAGCGGCGGTGTTTTATGGGGCATTGCCGATAGCGGCGACGTAAGTAAAATTACTTTTAGCAATTTTCACTACCTCGGCGCTTCTCCCGATGGCCTGCGGCAAATTCGTTGCGGTGACCTGGATGGTGATAATAATCCGGATCTATACCTTGCCGGAAATTACAATGAAGCCGTATATGACTGGGAATATATGGGCAATGATCCGCTTGATCCTGCAAATTTTCAACAATATACAATTTTCATGGATGATACCACCGATGACGTAACATCCGGAAGCGATCAGGGGCTACTGCGTCCGGTAAAACTTTTTACGGGCGATGTGGATAATGACGGTAAAGGGGATTTAGTGGTCTCATCAGCCAGCCTGGCGCTCGATAAGCCCACATTATTCATGCTTGAATTCGATAAAACAACCGCCATCGATGGGAAAAAGACCAGCGTTCCACAACAAATCAGTTTAAAACAAAACTACCCCAACCCCTTTAATCCACAAACACGTATTAGCTACAGTCTTGCAAAACAAGGCCGCGTGCGTTTGGCAATTTACAATGTTGCCGGTCAGAAGATTATGACGTTGCAAGATGGTTTACAATTAGCGGGTAACTACCATTATCAATGGACTGGTGTGGATCAAAACGGGAATAGCGTTGCCAGTGGTGCTTATATTTACCGTTTGTCTGTTGATGGACATAGTTATAGTAAAAAGATGTTTTTAGTAAAGTAATCCGGTAGATATTAATCCGTTTATTGACACATAGCAACCAAAAAGCCGTCCTTATCAGGCGGCTCTTTTCTTCTAAAATTTATTCAATTTGCATAGATTAATTTTTATTGTATAACCAGGTGTTTTGTATGCGTCTGAGTTTAGAAGTAAAAGAACTTTCAAGCGATGATTTATCCCAGGTAAGAAAATTATTGATAAATGCGAACTTAGCACATAGTGACTTAATAGAATCGCGCGTAAAGCAATTTGGGGTTTTTAATGTATTGGTTCAGTCAAAATTAGAATAATCCGAGAAATTTAGTGCTATGATTTAACCATCTGAAGAAAGGTTAAAGCCATGGCAAGAAGAAAGATATCTCGCTTCACCGCGGAGCAGAAATTAAAGATCGTAAAAGAAGGTCTTTTACCAAAAGTTCGGGTTGCGGATTTATGTCGTCATTATGATATTTATCCAACAGATTACTATCGTTGGAAAAAATTAGCGGAGTCGGCTATGATTGACAGATTAAAACCTAAGAACCCGAAGGAAAAAAAGCTCAGCAAAAGAGAAGAAGAGCTCATCAAAGAAAATGAGCATCTTCAAGCGGTGATTATTCAACTAACCAAGGAACATTTAGAGCTTAAAAAAAAAGGGTTCTCTTGGTAAATCTATGGGTAATAATAGTTACATCATAAGCTAAGAGCCTTAATTAATAAGGATTTCGTAATGCTTTATTTGATTTTAAATTTCACTATCAAATTGTATGACGCATTTTTTTGAGTTTTTCTGAAGAGCCAACTTCAGCGTTACCGCAAGATTGAAGGAAATGGGACCACGTTAAGGCAGCCCCATTTAGGCCTTGCGTATAAAGCCTTGTCGGACTTCAGGAAAGTTGCTCTCCAGCAGAGCTTACCCAATGAGTCAGAATAATAATTTTTATCATATGGGACAATAAATAAATTAAATTACCCATAGATTTGGCTGAAGAGCCAAAAAAAGTACAGGAATCGGAGTAAAACCCCGGTTTTCAAAGCAAGAGAAACAAGATATTCTAGATTTTATAGAGCACTTAAAAAAGTTAACCGGGATGTCTGTAGCACGTTTGGTAAAACAAGTAGATATGAATGTAGCCACCTATTTTAATTGGAAGAAAAGAAATGCTATAAATCGCTTAACGGATCAAAAGCCAAAGGGTCGGAATCCATTGCGGTTACTGGACTGGGAGAAAGAGTATATTGGGATTTTTATTTGGAGCATCAGGACATCGCCTATGCCAGCGCTTCAATGGTTTATCGCTTATTAAAAAAGGAAGGCCTGCTTTATCACTGGGCCGAACCATACCGTATTGGCCCAAAGCCGGACTTGCCCACGGCGCCGAATCAGAAATGGCATACGGATTTGATGGTGTTGGATATTGACGGTTATAATTATTATTATCAAGGTATCCTGGATGCATACATTCGCTATATTATCGCCTGGGATATTCATGCAGAAGGTACGGCCTTAAATACCGGCTTATTATTGCAGGTAGCATATGATAAACTCCGGAGGGAATCAATCCGGTGGCTATAGCGGATAATGGCGCTAAATTTATCGGCAAGGAATTTCGTGAAGTCATCAAGATTCATCAGGGCAAAGATGTACGTATAAGAGCGTATCACCCACAGAGCAATGGTCTGGATGAACGATTTCATCGTACATTGAGACAAGAAGGGTTACAAAAATACACGAATATAATAGAGGCCAAGAGAAAAGTTGGTAAATGGATTGCATATTATAACAAAGAACGTCTGCACTCATCTATCGATTATATGTCGCCTGTGGTTTGGCATTATGGAAATCCAAAAGTGTTGGCAGATGACCGGAAAAGAAAGCTGCAACAGGTTAGCGAAGAACGGAAATCAGAGAACATGAAATTGGCAAGTTAATCAAAAATACCATAGCATTAAATTGGGACAATTATTCTAAAAGTCTATGAGGCAAAACATTCGGAGTAACCCTGGAACGTCCCATGCCCATGTTCAAAATAACCCGTACAAAGAAGAAAAACAAGTTGCCTGTAGTGCTCAGCCGCCAGGAAGTAAAGAAACTGTTGGACATGGTACATGTCCTGCGTTATAAAACGTTGTTTAGATTGATTTATTCCTGCGGCCTGCGTTTACAAGAGGCGCTCAATGTAAAGGTCAAGCATATAGACGCCGACCGGATGACCGTGCGCATCGTAGATGGCAAAGGAGGCTGCGACCGCTATGTCCCCCTGCCATATTCCACACTAAAAATCCTGCGCGAACATTACAAAACACATAGGAACAAAATATTGAGTTTCCCCGCCCCCGGCCATCCGCAATACCAGCATGCTTACCGAAACGGTTTTTACACCGCTGAGCA
>CAYWBI010000147.1:0-9808 GCA_964456445.1 uncultured Calditrichaceae bacterium | reverse complement strand
TCCCCCATTTTGTACTGAAATCTTCATAAAACTAAAGATTTTATCATAGGAGATTAATGATGTCCGAGGAAACGATTTTCAGTAAAATTATCCGTAAGGAAATCCCATCCGATATGGTATATCAGGATGATACCGTCACCGCCTTTCGGGATATCAATCCAAAGGCGCCAACACATATACTTATCGTGCCAAATTATGTCATCCCTACTATGGATGATATCACGCAAAAAGACGAGCAGGTTTTAGGGCATATGCTCATCGTTGCAGCGGAAATTGCCCGTAAAGAAGGCATCGCCAAAAACGGATATCGTCTGTTGATCAATTGCAGGGACCATGGCGGACAGGAAGTCTATCACCTACATATGCACTTGTTTGGCGGACGTCAACTGGGACCAATGTTGGCCCGTTAAACGAAGCACAAAAAACAAGTCCAAAAAGAGGAGGGAATTCCATGAGTTATTACATTGCCTTTTGGAATGTCGAGAATCTGTTCGACATCAAAGATTCGCCCCGCAGGTCGGATAAGTTGCAACGTGTGTTAAAAAACGAATTGTCCGGCTGGACGCAGACCGTATTGGATCGGAAGCTGCAACAACTGGCCTGGGCAATAAGCCGGATGAATAACGGGCAGGGGCCGGATATGCTGGGTCTTGCTGAGATCGAGAACCGCTTTGTTCTGGAAAAACTACTGACTAAACTCCAGCCGCTGATGCGTAGCTACAAAATTGCACATGCCGATACCTCCGATCACAGAGGCATAGATGTGGCTTTTATTTATGATGGCGATTTGTTTAATGCGCGTGAACAATTTTCCCATTACATCCAAAAACGCACCGCCACCAGGGATTTATTTCAGGTGAATTTTGAAAGTACAGCAGGTAAACAGATCATTGTTATTGGCAACCATTGGCCGTCACGGCTTGGAGGTCAATATGCTTCGGCGGCTTTCCGGATGATGGCCGGGGAAACCCTGGCCTATTTTCATAAACGCATCCGGGAAATTCATGGCACGGATGTTGGAGTGCTGGCAATGGGAGATTTTAATGATGAGCCGTTTGACCGTTCCCTGCGGGAATATGCCCGGGCCAAAAGGCTTCGCGCATCGGTTACCAGCGCCCGCAGCGCGAAGTTTCTAAACCTGATGTGGCCGTTGATGGGCAGCGGACACGGTAGTTATTTCCTCAATAACCATCCCCTGGTATTGGATCAGTTCCTGGTCTCCAAAGGTTTGCTGACCGGAAAGTCCGGCTTTCAGATCGATGTAAAGGAGACACAAATTTTTATTCAACCCTTGATGGAAAACAGGGGCCGCTATCATATCCCCAGGCGTTTTGGCCGGGGCAGGAAGATGGATAAAGATGGCTTTAGCGACCACTTTCCCATATCAACGATTATAAAAGAAACATGAATGACGTTTATAAAATTGAAATGACCGGTGACGGTTATGAAACTCTTTATTCGCAGAAATACCGGCAAACCTTTCACTCCATTCATGGCGTGTTACAAGAGGCACGTCATGTATTTATAGATGGTTGTTCGCTTCAATCTACTTTTGATCAACAGAAACAGGCGTCCATTCTCGAAATCGGGTTTGGAACAGGTTTTAATTTTTTACTAAGCGCCTCATTGGCCATCGCTGCTGGTGCGCGGTTACAATACACCGCGCTTGAAAACACCCTTTTGCCCGTATCACTTCTGAAAAGACTAAATCATGGACAGCTGAAGGGCGTCCGTCAGTTAAGGGAACAACTTTTAAACGGGCTGGAAACAACAAGGGGTAAGCATCAAAAATTTTGCTTTGATCCACAGATTGAACTGGAATTAATAATTGCTGACGCTACAGAAACCCTATTACCCCCGAACATATACGATGCGGTTTATCTCGATGCCTTTAGTCCGGATATAAATCCGGAATTATGGAACACACTATTTTTTGTAAAAATATATACCGCCATAAAACCAGGGGCACTACTTGCCACCTACTCTTCAAGGGGAACGGTTCGGCGCGCATTACAGGATGCCGGATTTATGGTGCAAAAACGTCCCGGGCCGCCGGGGAAAAGGGAAGTGTTGATCGCCCAAAAATAAAAAGCTAACCGTTGAAACTTTTTTTAAAAACAGATGTAAACGATACTTTATTAAAATCCCCAGAGGCTCATGCGAAAACTTCTATTATTATTGGTAAGTGGCATTTTAAGTGTACAGGCACAAAACGCCACGATCAGCGGATTTGTTCTTGATGGTACCAGCAGCGAAACACTGATTGGCGCAAATGTTTATCTGGATAGCCTGACTCTTGGCGCCAGTAGCAATAACAGCGGCTACTATATCATAACCGATATACCCGTCGGAAAAATCAAACTTCAGGCTTCCTATCTGGGATACCGGCTTTTTACAAAAAACCTTGATATCCGGCAGGGACAAAAACTTAAGTTAAACATTATTCTTTTTCCGGCGCTCATGGAGGCAAATGCCATTGTCGTTCAGGCGGATTCAATTCCATTGATTGATAAAATGTACAATAAAAAAATATCCGAAGTACGTTTGTCAAAAGGACAACTGAACGCCATACCCCAAATTGCAGAAGCCGATTTATTGCGAAGTCTGCAAACCCTGCCCGGCATTGTCCCATTATCGGATTTTTCATCTGCGCTTTATATCCGCGGTGGAACACCCGATCAAAATCTTTTTTTATTGGATGGCACGGATGTTTATAACCCGGAACATGCCTTTGGCCTGTTTTCTACTTTTAATACCGATGCCATAAAACAGGTGGATGTTTCCAAAGGCGGATTCGCCGCAAATTACGGTGGGCGGCTTTCATCCGTTATCGATATCATTAATATAGACGGAAACAGGCAGCGTTTTAAGGGGAGTTTTGCTATCAGTCTGCTTTCGGCGAAAACCACACTGCAAATGCCCCTTGGCAAAACAGGGTCCATCTCCGGTTCTTTTCGTCGTACTTATTTTGACCAAACGGTGGGCAAGGCAGTAAAAGATATCCCAAATTATTATTTTTATGATGGTAACCTAAAGGCACATTTTGAACTGGATGCCGATAATCGTTTGAACATTAGTTATTACGGAGGACGGGATGTATTGGACTACACCTTTGATACCGGGGGAGGATCAAAGTCCAATTTTAAATACAACTGGGGAAATACAACCGGGAGCGTGGAATGGACCCATGTTTTTATGCCGCGTCTTTTTGCCAATTTTTGGGTAACATCCAGTTTTTTTTCATCCTATCTCAACTTTGCCGATTTGAATGCGGCGGAGGAAAACCGCTTAAACGATATAACCTTCAAGGGGAATATCGAATATCAGTCATCGCGGAACCTGGAAATAGATTTTGGTTTGGAGCATAAAATCCTCAATGTAAAATATACATCCCTGGCGCCGGGCCGCGAGGTTTACGTGCGTCGTCAGCCACGGCATACGGCGGGATATTTGCAGGCACGCTGGAAACCACTAAAAGATCTGGAAATCCAGGCAGGTCTGCGTATGAACTATTTTAATTTTGATACGGTTTTTGCGCATCTCTCACCACGCCTTTCCGCGAAATACAAGTTGGACAAACGCTCGGTACTTAAATTTGCCAGCGGGCGTTATCGGCAATATCTGCACCGCATACCCCGTTTCCTCGTCGCCGATATCTGGACAACCTCCGGGAAAGATATCCGCGCCTCGTCGGCGGAACATTACATTTTTGGCTATCAGCGGGAACTTCTGGCGGGCATCCAGTTTGAGGCCGAAACATATTATAAAGAATATCATAATATTTATTCCTTCGACCAGAATTTTTTAACCCGTTTAAAGCCGACCGGTTATAATGCAAATGATGAACCGGTTTTCTCCATTGGCGGGGAACTTTTAAATCGTGGTGACGGCCATTCCCGGGGGATTGAGTTATTACTGCGAAAAGAAAGCGGGCTCATCACCGGCTGGGCGGGTTACAGCCTTTCAGAGACAATCTTTAATGTGGACGGTATCAATGGTGGAAGTTCCTTTGCTCCACGCCATGACCGGCGCCACGCGCTTAACCTGGTCGCCAACTTTAAAATGGACAATCTTTGGCGAAGTTTTAAGAACAAAGATGCCAGCGATGACAGCAGTACCTGGGTTTTAGGGCTTAACTTTATCTATACCAGCGGACAACCCTTTACCGAGCCGGGATCCGCCTACTACATTGGACAATCACCCGGCGCGCCTTACAGTGATGTATATTTCGCGCCGACGTCCATTGATCAGGTCCGCTTACCATACTATGCGCGTCTGGATATAAGCCTAACCTGGATGTTGCGTTATAAAAAGTGGTCGATGGCCCCTTATCTGCAGATATATAATATCGGTAATCGTGGGAATGTCTGGTTTGCAACCTATGACTATACCAATGGCCAGCCCAATCTTGATGAACAATACATGTTTCCCCTATTACCGACAATTGGTGTAAATGTAAACTTTTAAATTGTCAAAACGGAGCTTTAATGAAAAACTATTATCAAAAATTAAACGGAATATTTTTATTTATCGTTTTTACATTGTTTCTAAATGCCTGTGGACAGGGCACCGTTCAGGTTGAAAACGTGAGCTATCGGCCAAAGGTTATGGTTCAGGGTTTCCTGACGCCCAACAAACCGGTGTCCAATATTTTTATCCGGCGAAATTTCAAAATTAATCAGGATTTAACCGGTTTTTCCATTATTCCGGATCCATCAAAAACCGAGGTAAACCTGACAAACAAGCAAAATGGCAATGTTTATAAACTCCAAATAAACCAACCAACCGATTTCACAAAACTGGAGAATATTTTTTATTTTTATCGCGACAGTGATTTGCAAATTGAACCGGGCAACACCTATTCACTGGAAATCCAGACTGAAATTGACGGTCAGAAAATTTGGGCGAAATCAACGACAACCGTTCCGCAAACGGGTTTTCATATTGTTTCCCAAAATTTTGATAGTCTCAATTATCGGCAGAGGGACGGACAGGGGAAACAAATCATTTTTGAATTTACAATACAGCGCTCGCCGGGAATAGATTTTTATGCCTATTCCATACAGGCCCTGACGAACGATTACGAGCATTATATCGATGGAGGCATAAACAATATCAAAACACGGGAAGATTTTGAGCAGGAGCGCGACCGTCTTTCCTATCACACCCGCTGGATACAAAACACACCGGACACCCCGGGGCAAAGCACGGTGCGTGCCCTCTGGTTTGATTTGCATTTTTATTCAACCTATCAGGTGATCATTTATGCCGCAGACCGCAATTATCGGGAATTTCTGCAAACGTTTTCACGTGTACAGGAAGTTGATGGCAACTTTCATGAAGCAAAGTTTAATATTGAGGGCGATGGCATAGGCGTATTTGGCGCCGTAATCCCGGATACAGCATATATTACAGTTCTTCCCAATTCCTGATTGATGGCCCGGATATCATTTTGGATTAAAATAAAAAATCATTATTTTAATTGAGATGATATAAGGAGCCCTGTTTTATGATTCGACACATTTCGCTGTTGTTGCTTTTACTCATTTTGAACCCTGTTTTTGCCGGGCAGGATACCCTGCCCGTGGACAGCCTAATTCTGGACTTAACCTTCAACCTGCATTTTAATAAAGCTTTGCATCTTGTTAGGGAACAGCAAGCTTTACATCCGGACAGCCCGAAGTATTTTTTTTACGAAGCGGCCATACAATTTAGCAAACGTCCGTACATTGCCCATACCGGCCCCTATAAAGGACGCCGGGCGCGACACGATTCGCTGATGCGGGTTATTATTGATGTGGCCACACCCGCAATAAATAAATTTGCGGACCGTAAATTTTCCAATGCGGAAAAAATGTATATGGCGGGATTGTATGGCTATCGTGGCAGGGCCTATGGCGAAGAATCATCCTGGCTGGCCACCTTTAAAGATGCTTTAAAAGGCCGGCGTTTATTAAACGATTTAATTAAAAATGACAGCACGGACTATAACCCGCGTCTCGGTGTGGGCATCTTTTATTATTATACCGATCGGCTTAGCGGTTTGATTGGCTTCGTCGCCGGTATCCTTGGTTTTTCCGGTGACCGTGAATATGGATTGAAAAACCTGATTGAGTCTTTTCAAAAGGGGACCTATGTACGGCCGGAAAGCGCCATTACGCTTTTGGATGCCTATGTCACCTATGAAAATAATGAACGGGCGGGCATGCCTTATTTCCGCTGGATGATCGATCATTATCCGGACAACTGGATCATACGTGAATGGTATATTAATGAAATGCTGGATATTGGCCGGGGGGATTGGGCCCGTGATGCATTACATAAATCCTTTGCCGGGATAAATCCACTGACCCGCAGCCGGTATTATTATGAGAAATGTGCTTATGACAGCGCGCGGCAGTTTCTGCGATCGGTTTACAAACAATCCGATACCTATTGGCCTGGGCAACTTCAATGGGCCTGGTATATTGATAGTGTTATGTCAATAGTTGATAAGGCGCCAATGGTCTCCAAAGAAAAAAAGAAAACTTTTCAGCCCTATATGAAAGATGATTTACGAAGATTTAAAAAGGCTGGGTCGAAACTGATCCCATTTTTTAAAACCATTGCCTTTATAAAAATGAACCCACGCCGGGACAGTCTGGGCGAGGCGTCCCATTTTTCAAAATTTCCTACGGACGATCCTTTTTACCACGGGTTATATAATTATACCCTTGGTCAATATTATCTCAATAATAAAATCTGGGATTTAGCGGAGCATAATTTACACCGTGCCCAAAAGGAGTTCCCGGCTGCTTTTTTAGGGGCCTGCACTAAAAGCCTGATTTGGTTGTATCAATTTAAACGTACGGATAAAGAACATATTCAACACATCGAACAGGTCATCAACCGCGGGGGTTTTGAGAAACTCAAATATCAAGTGCGGGACTTAAAAGCTCTTTATAAGATGAATTAAACGATAACAAGTGTTTATAGAATGAACGCTGATAATCAGATTTTACTTTTAGTCTATTTTTGTAATTGGTAAAAAACTTACCATTATTGATTTTTCATCATAATATTGCGGACCCTCCTTATCTCCTGAAATTCCCCGCTATCAGGCCGTTTTATACCATCCTCTTCTATATAAATGTTAAAAGATGATACATTTGTTAAGGTTTCCGTATTAATTTTCGGCTTTGCTCCACGACTATTAAGATAGGGAACACGGATGCGCAATAAGGAAAAGTAAAAGCGGAGACAATCATGGATAAGAATGATGGGAAGTATAAAACATATCGTGCAGTAATTTTGATGGCCCTTTTTCTGCTGACCTTCGGGTTTGCCCAGGATTTAACCTCCCTGCAATCGGAATGTTTCACTTATAAATCTCCTGTAAAGGGTTATGCCCGGCTGGAATATTATCTGCAGGTAAGCAATGATAAATTGCATTTCTTTCGGGATGCCAAACTGTTTACCACACACTTCACCGCCACTTTATATATATTCGATAAAAATAACACTCTACTCCGCCAGCAGGATATAAACCAGGACTTGACCTATCGCTCCTATGACAAAACAATTTCCAGGGAAATAGTCCAAAACCTGAAATTTAACATGAATATTAGGCATGGCTCCTATCGTTCGTTAATTGTGGTCACGGACGATACCGATGGCAGCAGAATAAAGCAGGAAGGACGTATTGACATTCCCGATTATTTTGATAATAACTTTCATATAAGCGCCATAAAACTTTCATTACGAATGACATTGGATGATTTTAGCGCACATCCCAATTTGGAGCATTTTTATTCCTTTCACCAGCCGGTTATAGCGGTATATTATGAAAGCTATCTACCGGATAATGTTGAAGCCCTGCATATCAGCTATCATATAAAGGATGAAAATGGAAAGACGATCCATGGTCAGGATGAAAACATACCGACAAATGAGTTAAACCCTGCTTTTGAATTTAAACTATCTACAGCTTCTTTACCCAGTGGAAAATATATGCTCGGGATTGAACAGACGGCAAATGGTTACCATGCGCAAAACGAAACATGGTTTGTGGTACAACAATCGCCAATTGATATGCGCTTTAAGGACTATGATACGGCATTGGATGAGCTGAGGTACCTGACGCCAAAGAAGGAGATGAAACGCTTACGGGCGGTTAATCCCAAAGGCCAGCAAGCGGCCCTGAACCGTTTTTGGATCGAACGTGACCCGTTGCGCCAGCGTGTGATAAATCCTGTTATGTTGCAGTATTATGCCCGTTTACAAAAGGTGAACCGGATGTTTTCAAAAAACGGCCATCCGGGCTGGCGAACGGATTTTGGCATGATCTATGTCCTGTTTGGCCCCCCGGACGTGGTTTACAAACAACGCAGGTTTAATAATCTGGATACAAGCAGACAACTATGGCTATATAAAAAACTGCATCTTTCCTTTACTTTTATCAGCACAAATTATTATACGGATTATAGTTTACTTGATAAACAGGCGGTATATGCGGATTTCGTAGCCAATTAATCATATTTATATCCGCCGGGATCGTTCTCCAGTGGAACGTCAAGCGCCAAAACAATACGGTTGACAAAATTAAAATAAGCCACTATCAAGGTTGCATCCAAGACCGCACGGTCTTCCAGACCTACCGCACGCATGGCGTCAATTTTTTTGGAAATATCATCTGATGCCGGAGAAAGAGTGACAAGCTCGGCATAATCGCACAAAGCCCAATCCATCGCACCTAAATCCACGGACCGAAAATCCTGTTTAAGGCGCTCCGTACGCGCTTCATCCTTCCAGTAAAAATTGATGGCCTCGGCATGATGCCGCTGGCAATAGACACACGCATTTGCCCGTGAAACAACAACTGCAATCATCTCCCGCTGGTAACGTTTTAGCGGCGATTTCCCAAACATTAAGGTCATATACAAATCCATGTGCCGGATAATCGATTCGGGATTAAGACTTTGGATTTTATGTACTTCTGCAACTTTGCCGCGGGATTTGCTTAGACCATCATAGATTTCTTTTAAAGCGCCTTCCGCTTGATGCGGTTGAATTACCTGTATGCGGGGCATGGCATTTCCTGTTTGATATGTGACTGGATTTTGATCCGTAAAAAAACCGGACGTTTTCTAAGTTAATATCAATCGATCTTATCCGGCAGGTTTTTAAGGATGTCATACACGGATGCCCGGTTTTTATAATTGACGTCAAACTGGCGCCAAGTGATTTTTCCGTTTTGATCGATGATATATGTGGCCGGGACCGGCAGCGTGGCTTCCTTCTTGCCGTTGTTTTTGGCGATACTGGTAAATAAAAGTTACTATTCAGCTATAATTTAAGGTAAAAAGGGTTGTAACCTAATCTGAGCGATTCTCTGATTTAATAAAAACCTTTTGGGTATTTAAGATATTGTTTTTATATTATATACGAGCAATACATAATCAAACAAACCCGCAACCCAAAAGGTTAAAAGCAATATGAGCATAAATTCTACCACTGTGCAACCGAAAATTTCAAAAATTGAAATTACCAACGATGCTATTTCCGCCCGCGGCGGCCTGACCCTGTTTTTACGTTATCTGGAAAACACAAAAGTCTTCGGGTTGATTGAGTATCATCTCGGTAAAATGAAAGGCCCTAAGAAAGGCATAACCACACGTGAGTTTTTAATCCAGTTTATGTCTTTCATTATGGACGGTTCTCATACATCCATCAGCTTTTTTGACCAGTTAAAAACAGATGACGTCCACGCCGCTCTTTTGGAAACAGAACCAGACCGTCTGGCTTCTTCCCATCAAATCAAACGCTTCTT
>CAYWBI010000146.1:0-9847 GCA_964456445.1 uncultured Calditrichaceae bacterium | reverse complement strand
TGTGATATAATACCGTACATTGCTTTAAAGATGATATAACGCACAGCATGTAAAAGGTAAAAAACACAAATTACAACAGAAGAAAAATTCCTTTTTCCACCTTGACTCAAGTTTAATCATACCGATAGAAAATGCTCAGCTCATAGGGGGGGGTATGCATATACAGGTTGCGGACAACCGGGAGCGGCATCTTATAGATACAGCGCTTACATTGTTTGCGGAACGCGGCTTTAACGCTGTTACCACTACTGAAATCATTAAAAAGGCCAGGATCAGCAAACAATCCTTTTATCACTATTTTAATAATAAGCAGCAGTTGCTGGCAAGCATCCTGGAATATATCTGGCAAAAAATGGCCGATCAAATGATCGAGCTTGCGGAAAACGCGAATCTTGATCCATTGGAGAAGGTTGATCTGCTTATCGAAAACACCATCGACCTGTTTTGTAAATCCCCCAAACTGGCCCTGGTGTTCTTTAATGAGCACAACCCCGTTTTGAGGGGGACAAACGATTCGCTAAATGCCCACTATATTAATTATCTTAAAGCATTTGCATCCATATTTAAGGCCGGGGTACAAGGAAACTATATCGATGAGCAGATCGACGGCGGTGCTTTTCTGCTTTTTATTTTTGGCGGGTTGATGAATACGTTAAATGAATGGGCAATGCAACCGGAGCTTTTTCCGATAGATAAACTGCGTACATCTTTAAAACATCAGATTAAGCACGGTATTTTAAAATGGTGAACGCTTAGTTGCTTATCCATTTTCTGTAGTTAAATCTTTTGCGAGTCCGCTATATTTACGTTCAACCTTGAAGCCAAAGCGGTAAAAGTATTCCGGGCGTAAAAAAGCCGTTGTCACCGTTTCCACATGCTCACTGCGCATCCGGCTAAAAAACTCATTCATTATTCCCTCGCTTACGCCTTTACGTCGGTATCGATTGGAAACCACAATTTTTTCCATATAAACCGTTTTTATGTCAATATAACTATAGAACAGTCCGCCGATGATATTCCCGCGTTCGGAGACGGCAACCATAAAGCGGTGTTCCGGTTTAAAACTGACCGGCAACTGCGTTTCCATAAAAATCTGGTGCAAGCGGGATATCTCCTTTGGGCTTAGCGGTTGACGGACAAGATACCAATTCCCATCGTAGTCTTCGATACGGACCACTACGTCCGCAAGGGCACGGCCTTCGCCTTGCATTTTTACAAACTCGGCCATATCGGTGGGTTTTAAATGTGGATAGCTCAAACGGGTGAGGAAAAATTGTTCTTTTTCGCGTAACTCAAATTCCTGCAAAAGTTGCGAGATAAATACAACCATTTCATCTGCCGAATGTTTTTTACTGTGCTGTTTACGTACGATTTCATAGAGGGCGTGTTTTAAGGCCGTGCTGGAATCGGAAAAAACCGTATGTAAGAAGAAATTTGTGCGGGTCTCCGGATATTTTGTCTCCAACTCGCTCAAACGATAGGTGTCATAAAATTCATTAAGTGTGCGGGCCTGGGCGCTTAACGCTGCATCTTTGTTTAAGATTTTCCAACGTTCGAAACGACGGATGGCAAAATACAGACGCTTAGGCAGATGCCCGTTCCGGTCATAGTTTTCCAAAAAGCTTTGTAATTCTTCCTTGCCGCTGTCCGTGGCTTTTAACTCCATGGCCAGTTTACGCAACTCCCTTATGCCATGATCTTCTCCAAGGGCATTTATAACGGCGGAGAAAATATAAAACCACATGCTCCCCTGCTTTAAAATGTCGTGTTTTGCCTCCATCTCTAAAACAAATTTCTTCTGGAAATCCAATAACAGTTCGTATAAGGATGTTGTTTCCAATCGATGGGAAATTGATGTTAAACGTATCCCCGTTTGATAGTCATGGCTTGGTATAACAATCATGTCTGCTGATTTGTCCCGCAGGGAATAATTATAATTGGTACGTTTCCAGAATTGCAGATGGGCCCATGCCGCCGACCATGTAAAAAAGGACCATAAATAATAAATCCTTTTCTCATTGTTCTCCTGCTTACGGCGCAAACTACGGGCAATAAAGCGTTCGCAGCTCATGTCGGCGTTGTACTCCTTGGACCAGATGTGAAACTCTGCCCAGTAGCCGCCAAACTGATTCACCAAACTTACCCCGGCCCTGGCACGGCCAATATGGATCAGCCAATTTATTTCGTTACGCAATTTTTTGGCCGGCATGCTACGATTGATACACAAGGTGATGTCATAACTGCCCTGATATCGGGTTTGGATGGCCATCCGATAGGTATGCAAATCATCCTCTTTGTTGACTAAACTTATCCAAATGCCGCCGGAAGGTATATCATACAGGCGCACCATATTGCCGTTGCTCAACAAAAAAATGGCTTCCCGTATTAACGAGGTCTCACTTATAGCCGTAAGTAAATCGCTGCGGTCTTCATCGGGAATGACGTCATCAAAGGTAATTACGTCGTTCCATTGATATTCCTCCCCGGTTTCCACATCTACGGCAACCGGTTGGTTATGGCCCAGCCACTTACGGAACCCTTTTAGCATCTTGATGCGCGCTTGACGGGCGATCCTTGCCAATTTTGGGTTTTGATCTTCAAAAAGTTGATAACGTACAATAATCTGACGCACCATATTATAGCGGGTCGGGTGCTTTATGCCGTATTCTGCCAAAAGATCCAATAAAGGCATCACAAGCGTACCCTCCGGGTCCTTTGGTTCCGGTAAGGCCTTAACGGCGTCTTTCAGGATGCGATGAATGGCCATCAGGTTTTCATCATCACGGCCAAATTTTAAGATGGCCTCGGTTACCGAGGGATCGATAAAGCTATCATCGCTATCAAGATATTTGCGTAACCGTTCTTCGAAACGGAGGCCTTTAAGAAGATGGATACAACTTATAAATAACTGGCGGCGCACATACAGGCTGTTGGTTATCAACGGGCGGTCGGTAATTTCCAACGCCAACAGGAACAGCGCCTGGCTGTCATCCTTTAATACAAAACGGATATAGTTGATGGCCCGGTTTGCCAGATTTTCATCCGGGCTTTGTAAATGTTGTACGGCCAAATGCAATCCTTCCAGCGAGTACTCGCCGCCATCGCCAATGCGGATGAATTTTTCGCTGGCCTGCGGGGAAATCGGCTTTAATACATCGGCCCGGATAAACTTAAACGAACTGACCGTTGTATCGATCCGGTACCATTGATAGATGGCATCGCCTGCAAATTGGACCAGACTTGCATTGCCCAGCCAATACAAGGGATTGGCCAGCATCACCTGGAAATCAATAAACTCCCTTGTGGATAAGAAGAGATAATCCCCAACCTGAATCCGGTTATCGTTTAAAAATTTTATATTCAGCTTATAAGAGGACTCCACAAGTGACAGACCTTCTTTATCTAAGCTTATATCATCGGTCAGGCAGCCTTTTTCGCGCAGGAACCAATTTGGGATGCGGATATTTTTGCCTTCACCGGTCAAACTGATGTAGTTCTTTCTGTACATCTCGCTGATCACCGGTTTAAAATGCTGTTCAATAATTCGTCGTTTGTAAGTGCCCTTTGGCGTCATCTCGCCTTTTTCTTCGCTAAATGCCCGCTCGGTCAGACGGAAATCCAGAATACGTTCAAAAGGGGCCAGAAACTTATTTACGGTCACGACCACTGTTGAAAAATAATCATGTATTTTTTCGGGCGTCTGTTTTTTGTATGTTTCATCTGCAAGGTTCGGATAGATCAGCAATGTATTAAACTGCATATGATCTCCAACAAGAAATACTTGTTGTACCCATTCAAAATCACGGAAAAAATTTTCTATTTTTTGCGGGGCAATGGTTTCGCCTTTGATATTTTTATAAATCTCTTTTTTGCGGTCAATAATGGTATAGGAACCCTTGTCCTCAACCATAATGTCGCCGGTATGCAGCCAGGTATCCGGATCGGTGCGCTGCGCATCGTCACCGCTATAATAGCCTACGGTCACATAACCGCCACGGATCAGCATTTCCCCGTCATCGCCAAGCGAGACGTCGATTCCCGGCAGCGCCTTGCCGAGCGAATTTTCCTTATAGTGTCCCGGTAATGTCATGGTAATACCACCGGTCGCCTCGGTCATGCCAAAACCGCTCATCAATTCCACACCGTTTTGCTGGAAAAATCGGAATACATCGGGCTCAAGGAATCCCGCGGCGGACAGTCCCCAACGCAAATGGCCCCCGGTTGCTTCTTTTAACGCCTCTTGTATTTTTTCGGGTGGATCAAATTCCAGGTCAATTCTTGAAGTAACAAAATCATAGAGTTGGTACCATTTTTTTGGAATGGAAATAAAAATGGTCGGTTGAACCCTTTGCATGTTGTCCAGCATGGTTTCCAGGGCAGGGTTCTCCATAAAGGCATATTCCCCTCCCCAAAAAACGGAACCCAACAGTTCAAGAAACCGGCCAAAGGTATGGAACATCGGCAGAAAGGCCAGGAAGCGGTCTTTTTCGCCAATTTCCGGTAAGGCCAATGCACGGCAAAACCGTTTGTAAATCAAATTTTGCTGGGAAAACATTATGCCCTTGGGGTCCCCGGTGGTCCCCGAGGTAAACATGATCGTGGCCAGGCTATCGACTGTAAGTGCCTCCTGGATATCCGTCAGGGCTTGTTCATCACAGCTGTCTGCCTGTTTAAGAAATTCAGAAAAGGTAATTACCCAGTTTTCTATGCTGCTTCCGTTTAAAAGAACGGCTGTTTTAAGATTTGGTATTTCCTTACGAATTGCTTTTACTTTGGCAAGTTGCTTGTCATTGGAAACAAAGAGTAGGCCGGCCGTGGTTTGGTTTAGGATAAATGCTATATGTTGGGAAACAGAATTGGCCGCGATCATTACGTTCGGCATGCCGCCCGTAAGACAGGCTAAATCCAGGCAGGCCATTTCCAGACTGTTTTCCATCAAAAAGGCCACCTTAGGCAAAGCAGTTGTATTTTTGGAAAGAAGCGAAAAAAGTGCCCGTTTATAACTTTGCACCCTTTGGTCAACGTTAAGCCAGCTATGTTCACTTAGGGTTGCCGGCCCGACTATTTTAAACAGGGTTTTTCTGCCATGTTCATCCACTCGTTGGCGGAACATGGCAGAAAGTGTAAAATTACCAAGACGGATCAGCTTTAAAACAAGATCGGCCCAGGGCCCTTTTTGGGAGATATTTTTGAGAAAGGCCGACTGGCGGAAAAAATTAAGATAGCCATGAATGGCCTTCCGGCAATCCGCATCCATTTTTTTTGGTGGAATTGACGCCAGTTTTTCCCCGAAGCGGTAAAACAGATCGGGTATCAGACGTACGCTCAGCTCACCCAGCATGGCGCTGTCCGTGGCCGTTTGGGAAATATGGTTCCACCGGTCAATTTGCTGTTTGCCGATGTCATCAAAAGTTGTGCGTATGTAATTATTGATCAAATCGCCCAACTGATCGACTTCATCGTTGCTCTGTGATTTGGCCCCGCCGGCAATAGTGGCCACCCAGGCGAGATCGGAACCTGTTTGTGTTTTTGGGGAAGAAGACATGGTTTTTATCCGGGAAATAGATTTGTTCTATAACGGTTTACCCATCCATCGGAAAATTAAAAGTATTCTGAACCACCAATTTCCAAAATATTTCAATAATTAGCCAATAATATAATGCGGAAAAAAATCTGGAAATAACCAATCGTCTGTTTCCGGGATATTCCCGGAAACAGAAAATTGATCCATAAACCGGATTATTTCAGTAAGATTATTTTGCGTGTTTTATGAAATCCACCGGCGCGCAGTTGAACAAAATAAACACCGCTTGTTAATCGTCCGCCATCAAAAGAAACATTGTATGTTCCAGTCGTTTGGTATTGCCTGAGCAGGTTTTGTATTTTTTTCCCACTGATATCGTACACATCGAGTTGCACCATGCCCGAGGTCAGTAATTTGTAACGAACTGTGGTTGCCGGGTTAAAGGGGTTCGGGTAAGCCGGAAACAGCTCAAATGAACGGGTCCCCGAATATCCATCCCGGCCGATTGCCGTTGGGGCGCCGGTCGAAAATTTCCATGACACGTTCTCTTCCAAAGCAATGCCCGATTGGTTTTTTATATTTGTGTTCAGGGTGACCCGGTATGTAGCGTCATCCGGCAATGGGGCCGCTGGCCGAAAAATTATTTTTGTTCCATCAAAACGGAATGAACCGGGAATGGTGGAATCAGACGTCTGCAGATAAAATGAAAAGGCATTGACCGTGTTGCTGTCGATAGCGACGTCAAAATCAACGACAACGGAATCGGCAAGCGGTACATTAAAGGCGTTTTCTTCCGGCCAAAAGGACAGCGGGACCGGTGCGGGCGAAAGCAGGAAAAAATCGACATTTACAGTTTGATCCTTTTCAAGGATAACCGTTTTGGCCTGGCTGCCGAAGCCGCTGGCGAAGGTTTGCAGGGTTACAAACCCGGTAAGAACACTGTCTATGGTATAAATGCCATCGGTTGCGCTAAGGACAGACACGCCGCCGTTGGCAATGATTTTTACGCCGCTTATGGGCTGGCGTGTATTTTGATCCAGAATGGTTCCGGTGATGGTGCCGTAGCTGTTTAGGACTGAAGGGTTGATTAGCAGTTTTATAAAATCGATGGCATAGCCGTCACCGGCGCCAGTGGTAAAATCATCGAACAGGATGGAGAGGGTATCATCGGCCAGAAGATCAAGATATTGGTCGGGAATGGGGAACTTAACGATGCGCCCAATGGGGCCGGTTTGTTGCAGGTCGTTGATGATGGTCTCAAGTCCGGGGATGCGCACGCCGTCAAGGCTTACCTGATATTGCGCACCCCAGACGGGCGCCTGAAAATCGTCCACAAAAATTTGCAGCATGGCGGAATTAACCGTCAGGCCGTCCAGGGCATAGGTTAGCATAATCAGCCGTACGCTGTTCTCAGGTCGTGAAGTATCGTAGGTGTAGCCATCGGTCCCTGCAGGCGGATGGCCGTCGTAGCTGGAAATGACCATGATGCGGTCGGTGCCGTCGGGGTCGAGTGTGTCGGGCGCCCAGGGGAAGTAATGCGTTGGGGTACTGGCCCCGGAAAAAGGGTCAAAGTTCACCGGCCAGCCAAAGCCGAGGTTATCGATGTCGCCTGTGCGCACCATCAAGTCCGCTTCGGGCGTATTGGCCAAAATTTCATATTTATGTGCCCAGTCGCCGTTGCTCAACGAATCCTGGCTTATTCCGTTGCGGAACATTGCAAGTGAAAGGAAAATGAAAAAAAGAAGGTATTTCATGGGATCTCCTGTGATTTTGTGATTGTTCCGGTAATCCTGCTTGGGAATGAATAATATACAGGTGTAAATCAATTAAAAATGATGGCTGTCAAGTTGAGTCATAAAGTCGGGTGTTTTGCGGTTAATCTTTAACAAAAAGAGAGAATGGGTAGTTTGATATGCCTTTGTCCATCAAGCATTGTGTATTTGAGTTTATTCAACTACAATAGATGTTTAAAATGCCGGGAATACAAATAATATTGATATAATCTCATTTTGGATTACGTGTTGGGGGGGAAATCCTATTGTAACTGTAATAAAAACAATATTTGTAATAGTAATTCCAAGGGTGATTTTAATTGGTGATAAAATATGATATTTTTGTTTCTTTTTTCATATTGGAAAACTATATTGCAATAACTTACTATATTGCTTCTTTCGTAAACATCATGTCTGATAAAAAAAATAAATTTCTGCTGAATTTGTTATACAACGATCCCCATAAATTGGTTGATGAGCTACAGCCATTTATCCGGAGGATGGTTTTGTTTTTTATTGCAAATGGATATATTAAATACACACAGCTTGATGATGTTGTCCAGTCCGTAAATTTACAATTATTGTCCGGAAAACTGGACAAAATGCGTTTGCAGTACAATCATTCCACACAATTTTTAACATATTTTACAAAAATTAACAAAAATATTTGTTTAGGGCTTATCCGTAAAGCAAAAGCAAAAAATAAACTTGAAACGGTGCGGCTCAATGAATCTTTTGATGTGCCTGAAGCCAATCCGGGAAGTTTAAATGAACTGATAATTCAGGAAGAAATCAAACGTTTGGATTATTATATTAGGTTACATTTTAAGGATCGTCCAAAATTGGATGTTTGTCTGCGTGCTTTTGCACGTTATCCACTTAATGTACAGGAAATAGAAAAGATATTAGGGTGTACCTTAGATGATGAATTTTCCGATTTTGAATTATTTTTTAATGAACAATATAAATCTGCCACAGATAAGGATGTATTATTTGTTTTAAATAGAATTTTTAATCATTTACAGGGCAAAAATAATTCGCCTGATTCTATCCGCAAATGGATACATAGCCGAGTGGAAGGATTGATAAATTCGTTAAATGAAAAAAGTTACCTTAATTCCGGGTCATGCTACACCATGGACAGTTTCAAAATATTGTTATCGAAATATTTTGAGTGGCTTTTTGAAAAGGAAAAAAATTAAATTTTCCAAAATGATCCGGTTTTTGCATAAGAAGCTTTATAAATAATGGATTGGTAAGAACAATATGTCACAAAAATATTTTACCAAAAAAGGTCATCTGAAGGATATGGGCATTGCCGCAGCCGCTGACGGGCTGCGTACTGGAGATGAACATAGCCTTCCCATTGAAATCCAGGACCATTTTACGAAATGTAATGTCTGTAAAACCGAAGTTGTTGATTTATGTATGTTGATAAATCATTTGGAAAAAGATCTGGATAATTCACAATCTGAGGATTTACATCATTCAAAAAGATGGAATGTTTATTGGCCCTGGGCCGCCATATTGATTGCAGGAATCATTATAGGTTCTATCTATTTTGGAACAATACCTGGAAAAACGGAATTCCGCTATCATACAAATGCGGAACTGGAAATGCTTATCGGAGACACATACCGCGGCGATCATATAAAAATTATCAGTCCTTCAACAAACCAAGCCATTACATCGCCTGTTTATTTTAAATGGAAAACAGATGTCCGGCCGCCTTTTGAGTTGAAATTGTTTAATAATTCCGGCGATTTAATTTATCGGGACAGTGTTACTGTTTATTCCCTCAGCGTTAAAAAAACGTTAAAACCCGGGCTTTATTACTGGCAGATAGATGATAAAAATGATTTGCTTTTTACCGGTAAATTTATTGTAAAAAGCGAATGACACGCCTTTTTAGGAGGATGGATGCGCTGTATTAAAAGATTTGTTTTCCTCTTTATTTTTATGGCCTTAGCTGTTGGCAACGGTTTTGCTCAACTCGGTACTGAACCGTCAAATAAACCGATTTTTGCCGATAGTTTATTTGACCGGGCAAATAAGTTTTTTTTTAAGGCGCAATATGACAGCTCTTATAAAAATTATACAAAGGCAGCTTTTCTTTATAAAAAGACCAACAACCAACACCGTTACGTGGAGGCTACCTATCACGCCGCTTATTGCCTTACCATATTAAGCCAATATGATAAAGCATTGGTATTATTAAAAAATATTTTACAGGTTGCGCTTAATCGAAACCCGAAAAGCCTGAATACTGCCAATTGCTATTATTATCTTGCGGATTTATATAATTCCATGGATAAAAACGATAAAGCGCTTATAAATCTTAAAAAAAGTCTTAAAATAAAAAAAGCTGTGTTAAAACAGGACGATCCGGATATTGCGGTTATTTATAATTTGATGGGACTTGCATACAAACACCTGGAAGATTACCGCAATGCGATAGCTTATTATCGGAAAGCCCTTGCCATATACAAAAATAATACAAACGTCGAAATGAAAAAAGCGGATGTTTATGCCAACCTTGGAGTTGGCTATC
>CAYWBI010000145.1:0-9954 GCA_964456445.1 uncultured Calditrichaceae bacterium | reverse complement strand
TGTTAAACAAAAATCAGGGCCTTTCAATTCCCGCCATGCGCTAAATCCATCATTTCTGTCCAATAAAAAACATCTTCCCCCTGTCCTTTGCAGAATACGTTCCGGGCAATAGCCGAGCCAAGCAATTCGACCGGGATGCCACGGTATTTGTTCAGCGGGCCGAAAAGCAACGGATTAAATATGGGAAATAAACGTAGCAAAATGCCCTGGGAAATGCCGTAGCGGTTGGATGGGGTCAGGATCATGGATGGCCTGAAAAGACTGAGACGATCAAACCGAAGCGCACGTAAGCCATCTTCCAATTCACCCTTTGTACGTAAATAATATGAAGTGGATTGCGCATTTGAACCTACCGAGGCCAAAAGTTCAAAATGTTTTATTCCGGCCTGTTTACAGCCCGAGGCAAAATTCAATACCGCATCGCGATCGATTTTGACAAAGTCTTCTTTTGATATTTTGGATGGTTGGCCAACACCCAATGTGCAGATCGCGCACTCATGGGAATCCAATAGATTCCGGTACGATGCGGGATCAAAAATGTCGATTTGATATTGGCGGACATTTTCATGTTCAAACTCTTTGATGAAGTGTCTGCCAAGCAAAGTGATTTTTTGGAAAGACTTTAATTGTAGCAGGGTGCGTACAACTTCCTTTCCAACAGCCCCGGTGTAACCGAGTATAACTATGGATTTTTCTGAGCTCATATTGCCTTTCTTTAGTGAACAGCAATGGTGTCCGGTTCAAGAGTTTTAAATGACATACGTACCCGGTATATCATATCTAAAAAATATTTTTCATTATTTTAAACTTGTAAGTAGCATCAAATGCCCCGGTTATTAACAAGGGACAAAACGAACTTAAGAATTTAAGGGGCTTTAGTCCAACGGACCATTTCATCAGCTCCAGGCCCACAGAATGTATCTGCCCATATCCCCTGAATGAGCGTTTGGGGATATGGAGCTCTGGAAGAAGTTAGAGGCCCGGATATATTCGCTTTTAAAGGGTGTCGATTGCCTGGTGAAGCTTTTCAGTAACTTTTTTGGCGATGCTGTCCAGCGCTTCATTTTCCACGGCCATCATGGAAGCCGCCGGTTCAACCGCGGCCACTTCGATTGCATCCCCCTGATCAATGACAATCACGTTGCAGGGCAGCATGGCTCCGATTTTGTCTTCTGCGCTGAGCGCCTTATAGGCAAATGCGGGGTTGCAGGCGCCGAGAATGATGTAGGGCTTAAACTCCACATCGATCTTTTTCTTAAGTGTGGCCTTTACGTCGATCTCCGTCAGCACTCCAAAGCCTTCTTCTTTTAACGCGGCCCTTACTTTGTCGATTACGGCTTTGAAGGTGCCGATTACTCTTTTTGAATAATAGTATGACATGTGGTCTCCTTGTCGTTTGATAATATGATTTTGTTATGATGCCCTAAACGGGACATGGTGACAAAACTTTGATTTTTACCGCACCCCCCGTTCAGGGGCAACAAGCAAAAATCCCATTTTTCATATTTTTTTCAGAGGCCTTAGTAGTTAAAATTCAGCCCAAAGAAAATTTGTCTCGGCCGGCCAAACAGTTCTTGTCCGGTAACGCTTTTGTAGGCCCCGCCGTTTTCAATATTTATCGCCTTGTACATGTCCACATAGGCCTGGCCATATTTGGATACACTATATTGGGAGGATGGATCGGACAGATAGCCGTCATCGGTTGCTGTTCCGCTGCGCGGATAAACATTAACCACATTTTTTGTATTCAATAGATTGTTAACCCGCAAGTAAAAGGTGGCGCTTAGACGATCGAAAAACCGAAAACTTTTCGCCAGGTACAAATCCAGATTATAATTTGCCGGCGTATCGGAGATGCCCAGTCCAATCGCAGAGGCCGAGTTCAACAGATAGTCTATTCCGCCGGTATAGGGATCAGTCTGACCGCCAGGTGGTGTGCTGACTTTTAAGAAATCATGCCCGCTGTTATATGAAAATAAAAGGTTTATCCTGGTGTTCCCAAGCGCCGCGCCAAAACGGTCCGGGTTAAAAAAGTAATTTAAGGCGATATGCGCGCTATTTTTAATAAAGAAGCTTGTGTTATCAAAATTTTGCAAGCTATAACTCATCTGTGTATTTAAACCATAAAAGGGGTTGGCATTAAGCAGAAAATCAAATCCGTTTACTTTGTAGATGCCCATCGCAGAATAATCATAAGATGTATGATGATAGTTTAAGCGGACGGCCATTTTTTTAAAAAATGATGTTTGTACGCCTGCTTCAAAATTCTTTGACTCCTGCGGGATTTCGTCATAAAAGGAAAAAACGGGCATTTGAGAATAGGCGCCATATTTACCGAAAATATAAAATCCGTCGAAGAGAGAATAATTTAGTGCAATCCGTGGGTTAAAGCGGGTTCTTGCATCTACCGTTCGCCATTCGCTGTCCAATATCTTACCCGTTATGCGATCGAATGCAGGGTTTGCCGGGTTTTTTAGTGTACGGCTTTTACTGGCGAGATAATTGATACGCATACCGGCATTGATGTTGATTCCGCCCCAACTTGACGCATCCTCCAGAAAAACGGCGCTATAAAATGGCTGGGCCGGGCCATTGCTGACCAGGCCGGGGGCATATTCCTTTTTGCCGCTGATCTTGTTGCCATAGACGTCATATCCATAGTTCTGCCCAACAAATAACGCCCAGGTTTTCACCGGCACGTCTTTTATACTGCCATAAGTCGTTCTGCCAATTGATTGTCCAAAAGCCGGGTCTGCCGCAAAAAGCATAACCGATGGAGCGATATTGAACAGGCTAAGGCTGTACTTTGCCATTTCCACACCGGCGTTGATCTTGTGGGTTTTACTAAGTGTGTAGCCAAAGTTTATTCTTACAGAAAGTTGTTGTTTGTGTTGTTTTTGATAAGAATCAAAGGGTTGCCCCTTGCGGGCAAAGGGGATCCCGTTAAAAATATGGTTCTGGCTTGGCTGCCAGGCGTTTTTGTAGGCGCCGGGCACGTTTACGGCGGCGCTGTCGTACCAGGCATGCCAGTTATGGCCTAAATAACTGTCGCCGCTTTCCTGTTGATAATCCATGAAACTAAACTGTGCGTGATAAGAAATGTTTTTGAACAGTGTGCCGGTTAGCGCCGCCGATATTAAATAGGCCGTTTCGTCCTCGTAATATTTCCGGTCACGCAGGATATTTAACCAGGGCTCCCGGTCAATATAGGTTCGTGTGCCGGTGTAGGCCCCGCTTATTTTTAATTTTTGTGAACCGAAATCATACAAATATGAGGCATTAAGCGCCTGCCGTTCGAGTGCGTTTCCAGGGGTAAAGCCATCGGGGTAGCTGATCCGGTACAAGTTATTATTGTTGCCCATATTAACGGGATTGATGTCTTTCAGGCCGTTAAATTGAAAACCTTTGCTAAAACGGACCACGTTATCGCCAAGGTACGCGTTCTCATAAGCAAGGAAAAAACGTGAACGCTGGCTAAACAACGGTCCGCCAATGGTGGCCGCTAAAATCCGGTTTTGATAAGAGTAGGTATTTAAAAACGATTGTCCCTCCGCGGCCACCTGATCGCTGAAAACATTAACAGCCATTTTAAGCTTATCACCTCCCGTGCGAAGGCGGCCTCTTACCATACCAGCCGCGGCATTGCCAAAGTGGGCCGAAAACCCGCCGGTGTAAATCTGTAAATCATCCAACGCTTCCGGGATGAAGTAAATCAGGTTTTTACCGTCCGGGGCATTTGTCTGAACGCCGTTTAAAAAGTAGCCCACGTCATTGCCCAATCCACCGCGAAAATGCAGCGCTCCGTCCTGAAGGTTTATTCCGGGTTGGACGGCCAGCATGTTTTTTATGCCTCTTACCGGCAGGGTTTCGATAGCTTTTGAAGTGAGAATAAACGGGTTATATAAATTATGTGATGAAAATAATTGTTCCGCGCTCTTATCCGCAACAAAACCCGGCTTTTCATTTAACGTATCTTGTTCTGTTTGAAAAGTTGATACATCGCCCATTTGCGCCTGGCCGAGAAAAGGCACAAACAAAAAAAACAAAAATAATTGTTTTAAACCATACATTATGAACCCCCTTGTCTGTAAGTAGCATTAGCTGAAGTCTGTCCAATATTATAAATGAAAAGCATATTCGCCGTAAGGCCGATCCCTTTATGGCAACAATGCATCCGGTGATAAAGTTATCCGAACCAAAGCAGGATATTCTTTAATAAGAAGTGGCCGTTTTATTCAAACACAAATACAGTGGAAATCTAATGCAGTATATTGGTCAGAACAAATATTTATGGGAGATATTCTATGCGGTATGTTTTTGAAATTCGGGAGGTTTGCCAAGTGCAGAAAAAAACCATCAAGGCAGAAATACCAAGGCGCGGCTTATTCCTGCCCTTGTTCTCATTTCTCCGCAATGAGCTTTAATCTCCCTTCCGGAGATCACTCGTAAAATCTATAAACGGATATTTGAATTGGATGCCTTCGATTTGTTTCCTGGTCTTCCTTAAAAAACTTTTATGGCTATCGGAATCCGGGTTGATCGGGCGATGTGCCAGGGCTTTTAAGACCGCTTCGATTTCCCGGATGATCTGTTGTTCCTCAGCGCTTAGGAAACGTGATGCAAAATGTGACCAGAGGTAATCGATCGCCTGCGACGAGGGGTGAAGCATATCCTCCTTATAAAAACGGTAGTCCCGTAAATCATCCAACAAAATTTCATAAGCCGGGAAATAAAGGGCCGCTTCCCTGCTTTCTTCCAATGCTTTTTCAAGACCCAACAAAAGCGCTGCCTTGCTCAACTGGTTTTCATGAAAGCCATCCTTTAAATTTCGCAGCGGGCTTACGCTAAAAACCAGTTTTATCGCCGGATGAACCCCCTTTGCCAATTGGATGATTTTCCGTGTACAGTCGGCAACTTCATCCACGGTCAATCGACGTCGGATAAAATAATCCGCTGGCAATTTATGACAATTCGCTACAATTTCATCCGTTTGTTTTTCTATATAAACCCATGCTGTGCCATAGGTAACCAGCCAAACCCGGGATTCTTTTAAAAAAGCACGGGCCGAGGTTCGGCCATCGGCAATAATTTCAAGTATGGCATTCTTGTCATCCGCGTGAACACAGGAATCATGGTATAAACTATACCAGACAGTGTTGCTCCGAATCAGTGCCTGTTCCGAAAATGGGGTTTTATTTATCAACATGGAAATGGTCGATAAAACCGAAGCCGGATTATAATTGACGCCAAAGGGATTGCTCAACACCTGAAATTTATATCGTTTAAGTTTTTGCGCCATGTTCTCGGCAAAACATGAACCGATCGTGAACAAGGGGTCACGATGCGTGAATTGAAATGGCGCAAGGCGGGAAGATAAATGAGTCCTGAATTGCATTTAACACCTTAATTTTAATCCGATGGTAAAATATTGACCATATTGTGAAAATATTTCCCTAATGATAAAAATTATATATTCTGGTTTAATGAAATAGAAGCTGCTTTAATATGAAGTATTTATACGGGTTAGACAAGAAAAAAAAACAACAATTTATTATTTAATGGTCATGGGGAAAATATTTCCCGTCATGACCGATATGTCCGCACCGAAGATAATGTACAGAGAAAAACACAAGGATGAGGCAAATGACACGGATGTCAATTTTTCTTGCCTTCCTGATAGGCTTAACGGCATGTTCCATTAATGACCCGCAACTACCAAAATGGAATACGGAATGGCAGTTAAGCCTGAGCGGAGGCAGCGTTACCCTTAATGATTTATTGCAAAATTCCAATTTAAAAGATTCGTTGGGTACAAATTATTATACGGTGCAGGACAGTAGCGAAAAACAAACAATTGACCCCGGCGATTTAAGTTTTAAAGGGAACGATCAGCATTTTGCCAATAAACTGGGTATTTTTATGGTTAAGAAACCACAACCCAAGGTGACACGGGGGGAAACCTTCTCCGAGATTTTTGCGGATTACAATCCGCAGGTCGGCACGCTATTTCCCAAGTTGGCGCCTTTTAGCCTAACACCGGACCCACGCACGGTAACCTTCGATGAATTTCAGGAGATGAACATTTCCCAGGGGACTTTTAGTGTAAAATTCCATAATGATCTTATCCTTGGTATTGGCGGTGGAATGAAGATTATCATAAGCGATCTGGCACGCATTGCCGATGTGGACAGCGGTTTGATTGATACCATTTATTTTAACGGCCCGATACCACAGGGAACGACACTGGAATCTCAACAGGTAAACCTTGCGGGAAAAACCATATCGAACAACATTCAACTACAATACCTCATTCCAATTGCCGGAACGGATAGCGCACAAACCCTGACGCAGGATGATATAAACAGCAGCTTTTATACGGAGGTTGTTATGTCCAATATAAAAGTAATCAGTGCGTCTGCCAGGGTGCCGGAGCAAAGCTTCACTTACGACAACAATGCCCCCGTTGTTGTAAGTGAACTTGCTATCCGTCGTGCCAGGGTACAAAAAGGCAAACTGCATTTTGCCGTGTATAACCACATGAACCTTACGGGTAATTTTTCAATCATATTGCCGAATTTTAAAACGCAGAGCGGCGCAAATTTAGTGTCATCTTTCCGGGTTGGGGCCCGGCAAATAAAAAATATTGAATTGGATTTACAGCAGTACATACTGCAAAACAACGATTATCCTGGAGAGATATTGGATTCTATTCAATACCAGATTCAGGCCGTTACCGATTCCACGCTTAACAACGTACTCCTTTCCGCGGATGACTCTCTGAGTGTAAACGTGGTAATGGACACACTATTTTTTAGCACGGTGGAAGGATATCTGGCCCCTCGCGACATAGCCATTCCGGCGGTAACCCAAAGTGATCTTTTTGATTTTAGTAAACTTACCGGGAAATTTACCCTGCCCGATTTGGTTATGACCATGAATTTTCATTCGAAATTTGATATGGGGATCGATCTGGCAATTAATGTAATTGGGTATCATCGTGACACCCAAACGGGAATGATTACCGACAGTATTGACATCCATGTTAATAAAACCGTGAAGGGCGGTAACAATCCCAACCCAACCAGCCTTATCCTGGACCGTGAAAGCAGCGCCCCGAACATCGTTGATCTAATGTCGATCATGCCTACAGATTTAAAGATCACGGGACATGCAACCATTGGCGGCGATGGTCTTATAGCTATTGGCGACGCCTTTTGGGTAGATTATAAAATTGAATCCCCGTTAACGATAAAATTGGATGAACCGCTTCAATATCAGGTAGAAAAATCAGCCATTAACGATTCGGATATTGACAGCGAAAGCAGAAATAAAATTGCGGCCAATTTAACGGCGATGCGTGCAACACTCACAACCTTTAACCATTTTCCAATTGGCGCCCATCTAAAGCTTTTTGTAAGCCGGGATTCGAGTAACCTATACAGCGATGTCATCAGCGACTCCACCAAAAAGACAATCATTGACATCGGCATTGAACCCGGAGAGCAAAATAGCAACGGGGTTGTTATTGCCTCAACTTCCGGTGAGCAAAGTATAAATTTGACGTCAAAGCAAATACATATATTTGAAACCGTCCCAGTCTATTATGGAGCGCAGGTAATCCTGCCCCAAACAACTGCACCGGCCCGTTTTAAAAACAGTGATGCCCTGCAATACGAGCCGGTGCTACGATTTAAAGTGAAAGTGGACCCCAATGCGTTTTAAGATGATACGGGGGGTTTTAAGACGCATGGAGTTAAAGCAAGGCAAGGGTTACTATAACGCTTTCCTGCTCGCTTTATCGATCCTGACAAGCGCCGTTCCGGCACAGAACCTTGATGGCTTCAGTTTGGGTCTTGCCGGTAATGCCACAAGCATGGCGCGCGGTATTGAAGCCATATTCTGGAATCCCGCCAACTTATCGATGTATCGCCCGAACCGCGTTGAGATTAATTTTCTGTCCGTAAATACGGCATTTTCAAATTCGTCCTTCTCATTGGCGGATTATAACCGTTTTTTCAGCATCGAAGGTCATCATGGCGAATGGTCGGATGCGGACAAGAATGCCCTGCTTGCCAAGGTTGGCCCGGACGGCATGCAGTTTGACGCAGGGGTCAATACAAATCTTTTTGGCCTGGTTATAGGACCGTATGGTTTCGGCGTTCAATTGATCGGAAATGCAACAGGGAAGATAAAGGCCGGAAATGCCTTGGACATTTTTTTGTTTGGTGAAAATTTCGACAAAAACTATACCTTCCATGAAAGTGATATTATCCGGGGAACTGTTTTCAGCGCCGCGAAATTATCCTTTGCATCGAGTCACCTGTTTCGCTTGAACAGACATAAATATTGGGTCTCGCATATTGCGGTAGGATTTAACGTCAACTACTATGCAGGTCTGGCCTATGCGCGTACCATGGCATCCGATGTGCAAATCCGCCGTGTGGCCGATGGACAGGGCCTGGTGTACCGGGCACAAATGCAGGCGCGGACATCCGATATAACTTCCGGGTCATTGGCCGGGAGTGGTTTTGGCCTCGATCTGGGAAGCAGTATCCGCTTTAAACGGGCCTGGAATTTTTCGATGTCACTGAGCAACTTGTTTGCCGGTATCAACTGGACGGGCAATACCCGGATGCTTACTTATACCCGCTATGATTCCGGTTCAGTTGACGGTTTATCGGGGAAAAATTTAAAAGAAACAAAAAGCTATGCAGCAAGTGATGCGTTTTCAACGCCTCTACCCGTTCGCTTGCAGATGGGGCTAAGTTTACGTCTTTTGTCAAATTTAAGCTTGACCTCCAATTGGCGTCAAAATTTTTCAAATGATATGAATGCAAGTAAAACGGCCCGGTTTGGCTTTGGCATGGAATACAAGCCATTTTCCTGGCTACCCATCCGTTCCGGTGTTTCGTTTGAAGGCGCTGACAAAACGATGTGGGCGCTTGGCAGCGGTATCCACGTGGGAATAATTTCCTTTGATGTCTCTTACGCCCTAATGAATGCCGTATTGCCCATGCAAGCCGATGGATTTTACACAGCCGCCACGTTTAAGATTGTTTACTGATATCCTGTAAAAATTGGATTCTGCGGTTTCTATTAGCGGTTTTGTTCTTAGCCCTTAAAAGTTATACCGACTTTACCCGCATGTTTAGTCCTCATGAATTTTTTTAAGTACCTAAGCAATATATTCCAATTATAGAGCATTTTTTCATATCTCTGCTTTTTTTACACAAAATTACCCACACAATTATTTTTATCTGCCCATCCGTAATAAACATGTGTTTTCCACTTTTATCAATCGATGCATCTATGGGGAATATAACAACAGATGTATTAGTTAAATAGAATTTAATGAGGGTTTACTAAAATCAAAGGTGAAAAAATCATGGCCAAATTTATTATTTTGTATAAGGGACCCAACGGATATGTCGGATATGTCTCAGAAGCAGATTCAGGGCATAATGCAGGCCTGGAAAGACTGGGTGGAAGATGTAGGCGGCGCCCTGCTTGACATAGGCAACCCCATGGCAAATGGTATATTGATGGTTGACGATGGTTCAGAGGGCACCGCTTCTCTGCTGAACGGCTATTCCATCATCGAAGCCGGGGACATGGCAGGTGCAAAAGCACTAACCAAAAACCACCCTTTTCTAAGCGAAGGCAAGGGCAACTATTCAATCGACATATTTGAGCTTATGCCGGTTCCAATGTAGCACAATTTATCGGCATTATGACAGGGCTGGAAAACTTTTTAAAAAAGGTTACTATTCAGCTGTATAAAAACAAGAATGGATTCATGATAGCCTACAGCCATATAATGTGTTATAAATAACCGCAAAGGCGCGAATACGCAAAGAAAATCATAAAAAACTTAGCGTCTTAGTGCCTTGTATGTTTACAGTTAAAAGATTTTAATTAAATTTACTTGCTTGTTTTTTTAAAACCGGCGTAATT
>CAYWBI010000144.1:0-10017 GCA_964456445.1 uncultured Calditrichaceae bacterium | reverse complement strand
AAACAAATCCTTTCCATCCATTGACGCATCAACAAACCATGGATAGCGCTTTAATAAACAACAACCATTTTCCCTGTTTTATGGCCCAGTTTTCCGTCTATATAATAAAAGTACAAACCCGGGGCAATTTCCTGTCCACCATCGCTGAGCAAGTTCCAGGATTCCGTACTTTGTCCATTCACATGTTGAAGAATTTTAACCTTTTCACCAACGGAATTATAAATACGGATGGTACATTTTTCAGGAAGATTGGTAAAATCAACACGCCGAACACCAATACCGTTTTCCCAGGCAGCGGTTGCTATGTACGGGTTAGGAACCACACGAATGCTGTCTAGGGTACTCTGGGCCAATGGTGCATTTGGTGATACGGCAACGGTATTGTCATTTGGAATGGAGGGGTCTGTTGCAATGGCATTTTCTATGGGCGCTTTTGACGGACCGCCTCTGGTAAAAGAGGTAACCGCATAGCGATAGTTGTAACCATTTTTAACCTGATTGTCCACAAAATAATTGACAGTATCCCCATCCACCACCTTGCGCACTCCTTCCAATCCGGAATCATTATCGTGATTAGACCCCGTGACAAGCGGTTTTACGCCCTTAACCCCATCGCGCAAATCATACAGCGCATAGGGTTTATAAGCTATCACATCGCCAAATATACTTTTGATCGGCAGGCCCCAGGTAACGCCATTATCAAGAGATTTATAAATACGATAGCCTTCAAAAAGCGTATCTTGCTCTGCTCTGCGGCCCCAGGTGAGCTCAATCTTTTGATCCCCCGGAACCACTTGGACGCGTGGTTTTGGCGGCGGTGCGATTACATGCCACTTATCTTTATACAACTGGATGACCTGATCCACATTCTTAAAAAGATCTAGTTTGGAAACGCCAAAGACGGTTGCAATAATCATGGTATCCATTTTCCCGGGTTGCAAGGTAAATGGCCCGCTGGACAAAATTTGCGTGGGTTCGGCCCCATTATTAAAATAGTTTTTTCCGTCAAAGGTGTCATCAATACCGTCCCCATCCGTATCGCGCGGATCGTCGTCGTTGATAAGATTAAAACGGTAGAACTCCCTTTTGCGGGCGCCACTGCCGATATTGCTGGTTTGGGCGTTGCTATTGGTCACGGCATCGTAACCGGTAACGCCCAGTTCCTGCCCGGAGTCATTTTTTGGGGTTTTTAAGACCACGGTTCCGGCCCAGGCGATATCACTGGCTGTCATGGTGCCGCCGCTCGGGGATGTTTCTACTCCATCCTTGTCCCAACTATAAGCAAGCTGACGATCACGATCATAATAACAGACGTCGCCGTCATCGCCAAAGGGGTTAGGCGGATTAAAAGACGCTATAAAAGAAAAATCACTCCAAACACCAAAATAAGTTTTGGTAATTGGCGTTTGGCCAATATTTCTGGCAACAAATGTCCAAACGATAAAATCTTCGTAATACTTCCCGCTCCAGGCCATACCGCGATTAATCGTTTGCAAGGTCAACCACCGTTCGGGCGGGACTTCGGCAAGGTGGTCAATGGCATAACAGGCAGAAAAGCTTTCCTGTTCACCAATACGTTCGCCATTGGGGCCCGCGCCGGGCCACCCCGTGGAGTCCTTTAACAATGGCAACGGATCAATACCTGGCGTTTGCGTAGGATTTCTACCGGTATAATCCTGTGTTGTTTTATAATAATAGTTTGGTATAAAGGCAGGAAAACCACTGGCCGGCCAGCTATCCGGATCATCACTCATAGCAGCTCGATCGGAACCATTCACCAATTCCACGTAAGGGTCATAATGATTGGGGTCCCAATAATCCGCAGGGCCTTCGCTCATTCCTGCATCAACGGACGGATAATTGTTGGGATTTTCGCCACCGCCGTCTTGTTGGTAACCACCAACAATAAAAGCAACATCGGTTCCATAATTTATCCCGGAACCGGCGGGATATTCAAAAGACGGCGGTAATGCGAAAATGGTATTTTGAAAATTACCATTACATAGCTGATTGGCATTGCTGAATTTTGTGCGCACTTTATTTATATTGAAAATATTCCAACGAATGTTTTCCCGTTGCGCAAACAACGCCGTTGGTATCACCAGCAAAATTGCGAGCAGAACTGTTCGTATTTTCATCACATCGTTTCCTGTTTTAGGATGCATTGCCCCTGAATATTAAAAACTATGGACGGACGGCAACGTCCCAAGGCGTAGCCCCCCCAATGTTTATCCGTCTTAAAATCTTTAAATTATCCGGATTAATAATGACCAGTTGTGCCGGATTTCGACGAACTGTCGCTAAAATAAATTCACCTGATGGATATATATCCACACCCTGAAAATTGTCATCCGTTAAACGCGCCGCCACGCTACCATCACTAACATTTAGTTTTAACAATTCCCCCGTATTGGATGGGATATAGGCATACGGACCGTAGGCAACGAGATCATTATTATTGCCTGATTTGCTAACAAAGCCCAAATCAACGGTAAAAATTACGCTTTCGGTTGCAACATCAATAAAGGTTAGGTGCGAACCACCAAATTCGCGTACCATGATGGATCCCCCATCATAAGTGGCTTGTAGGCGAATACAACGGGTAATTGCATCAACCGTAATTGTATTTGTTACAAGATTGGTCTGTGGATCAACAACCCATACATCGTTTGTCCGTGCGCTACCAACAAATATTTTCCCGCCATCCGGCAATATGGCCATTCCTTTAGGTGTATTTGGTAATTCAATCACCGCACTGATGGATTTTGTGGCAAGATCGACAACGGAAATCTTATTCAGAGATTGGTTGACCACATAAGCGCGGCTATCGGTCACAACAATTTCAGCAGATTTTTTCACCAAAGTTCCATCGGAATTCTCGGTGAGCGTTTGATCGATTTGATAATTTGTAGGGTTTAAAAAGTAAATTCCACTATTAGATGTATTATAATCGCTCATCAACAACCATTTCCCATCAGGGGTGAATGCCATTTCCAACTGCCGTCCAAAACCAACGATTGGAGCTGATACATCCAATTGATAGCGACCATTTTGTAATGAGACAACAGCTAAAAAATCTTCCGCGCCATTGGAAACAACCATGTCCGGGGCGCCATTTACGGAAAAATCCCCATCGGTAACAAATTCGGTTTCTTTGACCACCAACGGGTCTTTATCGATACCATTGCCTTGCGTATCCTTAACCCTGGCCCGGAGTTCTGTAAAATATTCGTGAGCCTTCTTCAATGGGGCGGAGGGCTGAAAGAGGATATCATTCCCAGCTGCTTTAAAGCTACCGGCAACAGCCTGGGTATGGGTGGAATCTTCCCATAAGAAAAAATTGCCATCGAAAGTGGCCGGGTCCATTGGTTCGTCAAAACTAAGTCGCAATGCTGCAGTCCGGTCAAAGGCAAAAGTGCTGTCGGCAGGTTCAACAAAACTTCTTAATGTCGGCCGGGTTTGTTCTACCGGGGTCGGGATATCACGACTTTTGTTGCAGAACATCAAATTGCCTGCAACGATAAATAATATTATATATTTTGCAACTTTTTTCATCATGCTCTCCGGCTTTTAAAAGGAAATTCCAATGGAAAATCTTGAGATATTGTTAAAACGCCCCATATCGGAGTAGGAATAATCTAGTTTTACATTTCCGACCCCTTTCAAATTATAATTAAAACCTGCGCCTGCTGAAAAAGTATCTTCATCATAATTGAATTTATATCCGGCACGTAAAAAAAACATGGATTCAAATGCATATTCCATCCCGAGATTCTCACGGGCTTTATAGTCACGTGGGTCATTCACATCGGCAGCAAGCGTCAAACGGTGCTGATTTGTGCTTATCAGGTCCGCCGCCACACCAATCTTGAAAATAAGCGGCAGAGGCCAGGGCGATGTTTTAAGACGTGCTTCAACCTGTTTGGAATTATCCGTGCTTACGCTTGTTTGCAAATCTTGCCCATCCATTTGCATATCTGAACCAAAGTTGGAAAGGACAATACCCATCCGCACATTATATTTATAACTAACGATAAATATGGAACCAATGTCCAGGGCAACGGCGCTGGCCGATTCCAGCGACAACTGTTCAGAAAGATATTTGGCTGTTATCCCAAAGGAATAACGGTCAGTCAGCTTACGGGCATACGAAAGGCCAATGCTCAAATCCGAGGCGCTGAACACCCTTCCCGTACCATGAGGTTTAAAAATGGTCGTTTCTTCAATATCACCGGAAGTAAAACTGGTAATGCCCAAACCAACGGTACCAACATCACCAAGCGGCACAATCACCCCTAAAAAGCTGTGTGACGTTCCCAATATCCAATTTGTATAAGAAAAATCCACGGTCATTTTTTCCTCAAAGCCCAATCCCCCTGCATTCCAATAGAGCGCAGTTGGCCCCTGAGCTATTGCCGTATAGGCATCACCCATGGCAACTGCCCTTCCACCAACGCCAATTTTAAGAAAATTAGCAACCGAAGTTCCTACATGGTCCAGACCAGCCCAAGCCTGTGTTCCCAAGCCAAGAATGATCAATATCGTGATTATTATGCGACCTTTCATTTCCACTTCCTTCCATTTGCTTAAAAAATGCTGAATCAACTCTTTAGCAGCCTGCATGAATGGCAGGATATCACTATAAAATTATCACAAGCTTTCCCGTTTTTTGTCCGAGGGCGCCGGCATCGATATGATAAAAATAGAGTCCCGGCGCAATTTCCTGGTCCTGCATATTATGTACATTCCAATATTCATAACTAAGACCATTACCATGTTTTATGCGGGCCACTTGCTCGCCTGCGGTATTGTAAATTCGAATGGTGCATTTAACAGGCAATCCAGTAAAAGCAATCCGCCTGACACCAATATCCGATTCCCATTCCGCGTTTACTTTATATGGGTTCGGTACCACTTCAATCTTGCCAAGGCCGTTTGTGGCAACAGCGGAAGCAGGCGTAACCGCCACGGTATTGTCATGTTCAATTGCCGGGTCATTTGCCGGAGGTGTTTCCAACGGTTCTTTTAAAGAATCCCCATGGGTATATGCCGAAACCCAATATCTGTATGAATAATTATTGACAGCTGTATGATCTGTCCACTCATAGAAGACATTTCCGAGTGAATCCGTTTGCTGAATTTGCCCCAGGCCTGTATTGCCTCCAAGGTAAAATAAAGGGAAGCGATCACTGACCCCGGAGAATTCATTGGCAAGATCATATTGATCAAGCGGAATAGGAGCCACCGGCGTACCATTCTCATCCGTCGCATAATTATTGCTCCATGTAGCGCCGTCATCACGGGAGCGATAGATGCGGTACCCTTCAAAAAGGGGATCTTTCTCGCTTTTCCTCCCCCATTTTAACACAACCTTTTGATCACCGGCAATGGCGGTTACCTGAGGTTGGGGCGGTGGTTTTGGCACATTGAAATTTAGTTTATACAAAGCGATGGCATTATCAACATTTAAAAGCAGGTCTTCCTTGCTTTGACCAAAGACCGTGGCAACAATTAATGTATCAATTTCACCCGGTTGCATCAAAAACGGTCCAGACGCCATGGTGTTGTAGGTATAGCCATATTTGTAATTATGGGCAGTCCCATCCCATGGATTTACATATGGCCCATCATCTATACCATCTCCATCCGGGTCATCCGGATCGCCCAGGTTAAGTAAATTAAACCAATACAGTTGTCGTTCAAAGATACCGTTTTCTGCAGGGGTTGAAAATAGTTTTAAGCCATCGAATGCATCAAAACGTGTTACCCCGGAATTGTGAGGTGTTTTTAGAACGACTGTGCCACCCCAAGCGATTTGATATCCCTGAAGATCATTTCCCCGCGTATCAAATTCATGCCCATTAAAGTCCGTGCCATAGGCTAATTGACGGTCGGCGTCCCAATAAAGGGCATCATCTGCCCCTTCACCACCGGTTTCAAATCCGCCAAAAGGTTCAAAATCCGCCACAAACTGGTAATTGTTAAAAATACCAATCAGGCAAGAATCAATTTGCTGGCCCATATTGCGAACAATAAATTTCCAAAAGATCATATCTTCGTATTTTGGCAGTTTCCATGCCATACCTCGTGTAATGGTTTGAATATTTAGCCAACGTTCCTGTTGCCCAGGTTCCTTCTCCGCCACATAATTTACGGTATGGTCTATAGAAAAACTTTCCTGGTCCGCTATTAATTGACCATTAACGCCCGCCCCGGGCCAGGCCGTGGCGCTGTCCAACAAAATTGGTATGCGGGGTAAATTGGTATTCTCGGTTGGAACAAGATTCTGTAAATCATTCATGGTTAAATATGTATAATTGGGATATATTAGCGGCCAGCCAGCATTGGGCCCGTCTTTGGGCCAGCTATCCTTGTCATCACTCATTGGCGTCCGGTCGCCATGGACCAGTTCTGCATAAGATTCAAAATGGTGCGGATCCCATATCCAGGCCGGGCCTTCTTCCATACCTGAATCAAAGTAAGGCCATCCTTTGGCATTGGAACCACCAGCATCCGACTGGCGCAATCCCCCCACAACAAAGCTGACCGCCCCACCATAATTGATGCCACTTCCGGCGGGATATTCCATGGATGGCGGATATGCCGGAAAAATTGCAGCCTGGTTAGTACCAGCCGCAAGCAGATTGGTATTGGAAAATTTTGTTGCAAGCTTATTAATATCAAAAACATTCCAGCGCATTAAATCATGCGGGTCTTTGTTCTGGGCTATAGCCTGAGCAAACAACGCCAAAAGCAAAAACATAAACCGAAAAAACCATCTCACCTTCTACCTCCAACGTCGTTAATAATTTATATTCATACCTATACGGATATGCCGGGCCGGCCCCCATGCCGATGGATCGTTCGTATAGTCAAAAGATGTTGATTCATTTGCGTCCACACCGGGCTTGCCTGTATCGGGATAGACCCAATAGACATTCCGTTTGTTAAATATATTGGTGATATGAATAAAGAAGGTTTGATTAAACCCAAATAATTTTAGTCTCTTATATATATTGATATCAAGGTCTTGCTGAATAGGTCCACGCTCGGAATTAGGATTTAAACTGTTTGGTGAATAAGGATATCCCGAACTCATTGAACCTATCAGCCCCAGCCCCCAATGAGAGGCATGTTCATATTCCAAATCAAAACTTAAACTATGTGGAATGTCCCAATCTGCAATAAAAGTCCTGTTACGCGGATAGAGCGGGACATACCAGGCACTTTGTTTACTTGCATTTACATGCGAAAAGGTATAGTTCACAATAGCGTTAAAATTTGCCGAGACGTGGGCGTTTAACGAGACTTCTATTCCACGGGCAATACCATAAGCATCATTGGTAAACAATTGATATGTACGTGGGCCATAGATATTTTTCAAACCGGTCAAATCGGACATATCCCGATAAAAAGCGGTTAGGTTCATTGAAAATTGGGGTGATATGGATGCCTGTACGCCGGCTTCATACGACGTTGTCTTTTCCGGGTCGATATTACCATCGCCAATTTGGGTGACTTCGCCAAGACTGTAATTCGGGTAAACAGCTTCTTCATCATTTGCACCCTGATAAGCGACATAATAATGCGGAAACTGGTAATAAACCCCATAAGCAAAACGAAAAGCCATTTTTTCAGATATCGGATAAGAAACACCAAGCCTTGGGCTAATCATTTCTTTATAGGTTGTTTTCTTCATTTGGGAGCTGGTTGGCCTTAGGATATCGGCCATATAAAAGGTTTCGGGATAAACACGGCTATAACGCAGCCCAACATTCATAATCATCCCGATCTTCTGAAATTCCATTTTATCCTGCACATAAGCATGAATGGAATAAGGCTTACGCGTGTAAGCTTCCCAGGCCTTCATCCTTAATTGGGTGGTATCGGCATCCTGGGCCGTCGGATTTCTGCGCTCATAATTTAGGTTATTGCCCTTATAACTGATCCCAGTCTTCAGTTGGTGGATGGGCGTAACCTGACCAAGAAAATCAAACTTAATTTCATTACTTTGTGAAACTGTATTAAACCAAACATAATCCGTACCGGATACGGAAAAATTATCCGGGGAAAGCGTGTGTTGTTCCACCAGGCCGGTGGCCAGGTCATCATAAATAGATGAATGGAAATGGCGATAATAATGGCTTAACGAAACTTCATAAAAGTAGCTTTTGGACAACACCTGTTTCATTTGAAGATAGCCCAGTGCATAATCAGACCTCACCCTGGGTGCATTATAGGGATTATATTTAAAGGCATGGCTATATATGCTTGTACGGGAATTATTGAAAAGGCCGCCCGCAATTAAGTTTATTTTATTGGTGACTTTAAAATTTAATGCACCGATTGCGCTATATGAGTCATCATAATTCATGGGTACTCTTTTTGGGGAACCGGATTTGTCCCGCCCTTCGGAATCACGATAATCCGGATAAATATAACCATAAAAACGACCGTTCGAAGTGTTATACCGTGCAGAAAAATTGGCGTTGAGCCTAGAGCCGAAACCGGGCACCATTCCCTTAAAGGCCAGTTCATTGTTGAAGGTCCGATAACTATTAATATTTACCGAACCCAGATCATCGGAATAACTCATGAATGCGAGCCTGGGTTTGCTAAAAGATGGTTCGTTTACCAGGTTCATTACCGCAGACATACCCCCTCCGTATTCCGCAAGATAAGTGCCGGTATATATAACAATTTGGTTGAGAGCCAGCAGGGGCAAATCATTCAAATTGAAACCGCCCCAAATAGGGTCATTAATGCTGATGCCGTTTAAGAGAAAAGCAGTTTCATTGGTGCGTCCCCCCCGAAAATGAAGCCCATCATCAGGCGTGGTATTGAATTGTCCAAAGGGCCCGGGGTTATCGATGCGGATAGGGACAACCACTACGCCCGTCTGCAATCCAACCAACTGTTTAAATCCGGTTACCGGCAGCGTAGATACATGTTGGGCATTGATGACATTCATGGTTGACGTCAAGTCTTTTTGAATGGGCGGACGTTTGGCCACAACTTCGATTTTATCAGCAAGTTCAAGTGTTTTTTCGGACAGCTCAACATTTATCTTAACGGTTAAATCTGCAGAAATCATTACATTTTTAACGACTTCTGTCCGGTAACCGACCATGGAAAACTCCAATGTATAAGTGCCAACAGGTACATTTATGATAAAATATTCCCCATCGGCATTTGTGGCTGCTCCCATCAACATGCCATCTATAACCACATTGGCGCCGACCAAAGGTTCACCACCACTGGATTTATCTTTTACAAACCCGGCAATCTTGCCGGTTGTACCGGCAAACAGCGGTAAAGCTAAACCCATCAATAAAAAAAACGCAATCATCCTTTTCATGTTTTTACCCCAGGAACTTTATATAAATAAAACACAGGGGCGCAACACACGCCCCTGTAAAATACATCAGCGGTTTAGGACCATCTTCTTGGTTATCACATAATTATGACTTCTGAGTTGATAAAAATAGATACCACTGGACACATCTTGCCCGGCCGAATTTTTACCATCCCAGGTTAACTGAAAAGTACCGGCAGGCTTTGTACCGTCGAACAAAGTTGCAATCTTTTGCCCCATTACATTGTATATGGCAACAGAAATATTCGCGGTTTGTTTTAACGAATATTGCAACCGCGTGGTCGGGTTGAATGGGTTGGGATAGTTTTGGGACAGGGCAAAATCAGTCGGTCGGTTTTGAAATACCGGTGCAATTGCCGTAATATCTCCAAGTGGGTTACCATAGTTATAAATATCTCGGGTTGCCCCAATATCATTCGGAGCGGCGTCGCTTACCCAGCCTTGAGTCGGGTCCTCTGCAAGAAACAGGATCGCAGTAGATTCATTTTCGCCATTTGTTTCACCTATGGCTGCCCGGGGAATGGCCACTTCCATTTTATTGTCATCCAGGTTTACGGCCACCAAACAACTATCGTCCGGCAGGGCTTCCCACTGGCTATCGGTAGGGCTGGAGCCAACAAATTTGTTTATGCCAAACTTGT
>CAYWBI010000143.1:0-10047 GCA_964456445.1 uncultured Calditrichaceae bacterium | reverse complement strand
TTATGCGCAACCGCTGGAATTTAAAGTTTTTTCGCTTATTGCACCCGGATTTTGGAATTCCCTTTGCGCGTTATCTGTCGGGCTCAAGCCGCCAGTACACCAATCAATTAAATCATTTGCGGGATGAAAGTGATTATACAAATTTCGCAGATGAGAAGTTTGCCGAAGGCTATGATTTTGTGATAATGGGGCATCGGCACAACCCGCTTGTCCATTCCAATGGTGAAAAAAGGTATATCAATCTCGGCGATTGGATCGATAAATTTACCTATGCTTTGTTTGATGGCAAAGAGTTGCAGTTGTTGACATTTGAGGATTATTTTTGACTTTTAATATTCTAATGATTATTTTCTTTCACTTTCAGTACAAATTATTTCTTCTTTAGCCATGCAATTGACGGTAAAATCAGTTGCGTATAATTGTAAAGTTTAATCAAATCCATAGGAGTATCCATATGAAGAGAATATTTACAGTTTTTTGTGTTTTGCTTGTATTAAGCATACTAGCGCTTCCGCGACATATACAAGCACAAGCCTTTGTGGCAAATGGCTACGAATCAGTCCTGGAATTAAATAAATTTCAAAATGCGCCCCATTATCCCATTGTTGCGGATGAAGTACATGCCGGATATGATTTAGATAAAGATGGCAACAAAGAATTTATTTTTTTAGCAGACCATTCCGATCCCAATGGCCCCACAGGTTTTGGCTGGGGAGACGGACATTCCGTATATGTTTATGAATGGAATCCGACAAGTAAGGCCTTTGAATATATGTGGTCATGGGCTGACACATCGATCGATGCCGGAGGGGCAAGTTTTCCCACAATGGCCGTTACCGATTTAGATGGCGATGGCAATCAGGAAATTGTCCTGGGTATGCCACACGGGACAAATCATCCGGCAAGTGATGTTGTGCCGACGGTTTTTTATGTCTTTGAGTTTGGAGCAAACGGATTACCAACAGAGCCGACGGCAACCTGGACGGCAAATGTAAAACCAGGCTCCAATACGCGTCCGGCAGCTATGGCCGCGGGAGATATTGATGGCGATGGTGTGGAAGAAGTGGCTGTTGCTTTCCGTAAGTTTAGCTCCGCTGCAACTAATGATGCCTTAATGATTTTTTCATTGGATGGGGCTTTCGCGGGGCCATTTACCCAGTTTAAAACAGAGATGATCGATACAACGGGTGATTGGGGAAGTGTTTATGCTGCTGATATAACGGACCTTGATAATGACGGTCACTTAGAAGCCTATTTTTCCACGGATAATCACACCGTTTATGAAGCAACGGGCCCCGATAGCTATACGTTAAGTTTTGTTGCTAGCCCGACCATTGGACCTTGGACCATCCAAGCATCGGCTCAGGGAGATATTGACGGCGATGGCACTAATGAAATGATTTTTGGTAAGACAAATGGCTCCGTTGGCCTTTGGTATGGTATAACCGATGTTTCCAATACCGACAGCTCAAACGAAGCTCTGATTGCAGAGGTAGAGCCGGGTGGTTGCAGAGGGTTAACCGTAGGCGATTTTGACGGAAATGGAAAAACAGATATTTTTGTGGGCGGTAACTATAGTGGTAGTGTATGGCGCATGGAATATAATGGTAGTGGCGCCATCACGGATTCTGCCAGCTACACATATACAAAAGTGTATCAAGATTCAACCCCGGGAAGTTCTCCCAGGGTCTATTCTGTTTCATTTCCGGGTGATAATTTCAGTGCAAAACAGGGTGGCATGACTTCTAATGACATGAATGGCAATGGGTATCCTGAACTTTTAATTGCCTATGAGGATGGCGATTCACTTCAAAGCTGGATTGTAATGCTTGAAGAAAGCGGAACCGTTGGAATTGAAGTAGATCCTGGCCAAAACGTACTGCGTAGCTATTCCTTAAGTCAGAATTATCCCAACCCCTTTAACCCGACGACAACGATTAATTTTCAATTACCTGCTTCGCAAAAGGTAACGCTTAAAATCTATGATATGCTTGGTAAAAAAGTTAAAACTCTTGTAAATGATGTTGTTAGTGCAGGCAATCATATGGTTACATGGAATGCAACGAATGATTCCGGTGTAAAAATAGGTAGTGGTGTTTATATCTATACGTTACGTGTTGGAAATAAAATGTTAACCCGTCGCATGACACTTTTAAAATAATAAAGCTATAATTAAAGATTTAAAACAAGGCTGCTTCGAATCATGATGCAGCCTTTTTTGTCTATAAGGTTTTCTTGCGCACAAAAATAATAAATTTTCGATTGGGGTTGTTTGATAAAACAAGTCATATATTTATTGAAACTTTAAAATTACATTAATACATTACGCTTATAATTAATTATTTTGCATAGATAATAAAATTTTGTTTTTTGGAGGGCCGAATGCTAAAAAGAGTATCTGGTGTCCTGATTATTGTTTTATTCTTTTCTGTTAACCTTTTCGCCGGAACGTTTGGAAAAATTACGGGTACAGTAATGGATAAAGATAGTGGTGAGCCTTTAGTCGGTGTAAATATTTTCATAGAAAATGCGCAAATAGGGGCCGCAACAGATGTGGATGGCTATTTTGTAATATTAAATGTTCCACCGGGTGAATATACAATTACCGCATCTTATATTGGTTATCAAATAAAGAATATTAAAAATGTTATTGTAAGGGTTGACTTAACAATACAATTAAGCTTTAAATTGCAGCAAGCGGCCTTTCAAGGTGAAACAGTAACAGTTGTTGCAAAGCGGCCTCTGATTCAAAAAGATGCTACGGCAACCGCGGCGGTAGTGAGCTCCAAGGAATTAGCTGTAGCTCCCGTAGAGACATTTGAACAAATTGCCCAAACCAAAGCGGGTGTTAATGTGGGGCCCGATGGAAAACTCCATTTTCGAGGCGGCCGAAGCGATGAAGTTGGTTATATCGTCGATGGCATACCCGTAACAAATGCTATCTCTGGTGGTAATGCAATTGATATATCCACAAATGCCATTGAGGAATTATCTATAATTACGGGTTCCTTCAATGCGGAATATGGTAAAGCAATGTCTGGCATTGTTAATATTGTTACGCGTGAAGGAACGTCAAAATATAGTGGATCGTTTAATACACAGCTAGGAGATGTTTTAACAAATCATACAGAATATTTTCTAAGTCCCATTGATAAATATAATATAACCAATACAAAAAAAACTGAATTTAGATTATCTGGGCCAATTATTAATAATAAACTTACATTCAATGTTTCAGCTCGATTTTTTGATGATAATGGCTATTTATATGGCCAAAAACTTCATAATACAATTGATATTAATGACTCTGTTCAGACCGGAAACGGAGAGTATATTTCCTTGAATCCGCAGACAAAATACAACTTTCAAAGCAAATTAAAGTACTATTTCACAAATAATATTAATTTTTATTTAACAACGATTTATGAAGACCAAAAATACCAAAATTATAGCCACAAAAGAAGTAAGGTCCCTCTTGGGAATGGATGGAATTATAGCCGTGCCCTTCAATTAATATTTAAAATGGATCATCAATTATCTTCAAGAACGTTTTATTCTCTGGCCTTGGGCTATTTAAATAATGATTTTAAACACTATTTGGCAGCAAACGAATTTTCAAAGGATTACGTGTGGAATGGATATAGCTCGGGACAATATTTCTATCCCGGCGGTACAGATAATTCCAGACTTTTTCGCACACAACAGCAATATACAGTAAAGCTTGATTTCACAAGTCAGATAAAAAAAACGCATGAATTAAAATTAGGCTTGGAATATAAAAAACTAAACTTATCCAATCATTCTTATTTAATGGATGTTGATCGCAGAAGAGAGCCCTATACGGATTTGAACAATAATGGAATCTGGGATAATGGCGAACCCTACGTAGATGTGGATAGAAATGGCCATTGGAATGATGCCCATGATGATAATGGAAATGGAATACCCGGCGATATCGTTGAGCTACAAGGATGGACAAACGATAACTGGAAAACGCATCCAAGTGAGATTTCCGGTTACATTCAGGATAAAATTGAACTTAAAGATATGATTATTAATGTTGGTTTACGGTATGATTATTTTGACCCGCAGGCACGCACATTGACCGATCCTACGGATCCTGATATAACAAAACCATTGAAAAATAAAAATATTTTTCATGATTTAAATAATAACGGTTTTCAAGATCTGGGAGAAACGCTGGTATCATTAAGTGAACGACAAAAATATTGGTATCGGGATGTAAAACCCAGTATGCAAATTAGTCCGCGTATTGCTTTTGCTTTTCCGATTTCATCCCAGGGAAAGCTATTCTTTTCCTATGGACATTTCTTTCAACTCCCACCATATTCCTTTTTATATCAGGATTATAATAACCGGGTTAAGCCAGGATTAATTGCCACCAATATGGGAAACCCTGAATTAAAACCTCAAAAAACGGTAAGCTATGAAGTTGGAATTGAACAACAAATTGGTTCTGACTGGGTATCCTATTTAAAAATATACCAAAGGGATATTCGTAATATTATAGGTCAGGATATTGTTATTTTACCCAATACAGATGCGTATGCGGTTTTTGTAAATCGAGATTATGGTCGTGTACGGGGCGTAAATTTAACCCTATCAAAACAATTTTCATCTTTCTTTTCTACCACCGTTGATTATACCTTTCAGGTTGCCGAGGGAAACGAGTCAAATCCGACAAAAACATCTCGGAATTATAGGCTAAAGTTGGAAAACTTAAAAAAGATTGTACCTTTAACCTGGGATCAAACCCATGCTTTGAGAATAAATACAACGATTTTTACTCCGGGAAATTGGATGTTGAGTATGATTGGCCGTTTTGAGTCTGGTTATCCTTATACGCCACAATCGGCAAATGAAATTGTAAAAATAGCGGAAGAAAATAGTGGAAGAAAAATACCTATTATAAAATTTGATGTGAATATCCGTAAATCTTTCACATTTGCAATGAATAATACAGATTTTCAGTTTTCAGTATTTGCAAAGATATATAATTTATTTGATCGGCTAAATGAAAACTATGTATGGGATTCAACTGGCCGGGCAACGTATGGACTCGGTTTATATGGTGGGAAATTCGATCCTGATTGGCAGCGACGTCCACACTGGTTTTATAAACCGCGAGAAGTCAATTTAGGTTTTGAATTTACATTTTGATATACCATCCGGAGGATAGTTTTGAAAACAAGTTACTTTTTTTTGTATGTCATTCTCATAGTGTTTGTCGGTTCATCCCTTAACGCCCAAAATGCGTATAAGCGTCCGGATAAACCAATGAAATATTGGAGTTATGAGCAATTTAGAGACTGGATGAATTGGAACCATCATATTCAACTCTCCAAGAGCAATGCCGCGGCAGACAGACGTGAAGGTATAATGGATGGGAATAAAATTCGTACCGTTTTTTATAATTATGGATCCATAGGTCGGCCCAATAGCGAACCATCCATTGAGTGGCCCAAGGGTAGTAATCATGGATATGCCTATGAATTTGGACCCATTATCGGCGCTCAGGTTGTGGATGTGCACGGTGATACTATTCCGGTTTTTTCCGAAGCCTTAATAGATGGCGGGGATCGGGCTCCAAGCGGTAAGGTATGGGGATGGCAACCTCTACCCATGTCCTTAAATGCTTCCGCATCAACTCCGGCAATGAGCAATGACCCGTCAACATGGCCGCAATATACTAATCCGGATAATCCCTTTTACAACCCCAATGCCACTTCTGATAAAGATCGTTTTTTATGGCCGGGGGTTGATGATACACTTGGCCATGTTTCTGCTGACCTTGAATCTTTTTGGCTGATGGATGATCGCGATAATGATGAGTTTGAGTATTATCCTTTCGTTAATGATTCAACAAGACGCGGGTTGGGTATTCAATTAAGTTGCAGGTTAATGCAGTTTTCTGCGTCACTTTCCGAGGATATTATTTTTTATATCATAAAAATTAAAAATGTATCGGATAAACCACTCAATAAAATGGTTGTAGGAATGTTTGGCGATCCCCATATTGGTGGGCCTGGGGATTTTAGTGATGACTTTGCGGGTTTTGATAAAGATATTAATATGGTCTATTCATGGGATGCTACAGGATCCTCGAATGACTATGGTATTCCATGGAGCGATTTGGGATGGCTTGGATTTAAGTTTTTAGAGAGTCCGACTGATGCAAGCGGGCAACAGCTGGGTTTAACCAGCATGAGTGCTCCGGTTTATGGATCGACGGGTGGGTCACCATCATTGGATGATATAATGTGGGAAAATCTAAGGCCGGGTCAGTCTACAACGATAAAGCAAAATAGTGATAATGTTTTTTTGTTTGGATCCGGATATTTTTCATTACAACCGGGGCAAACACAACGGTTCTCAGTAGCAATTTTACTAGGACATGGGCAAGATGACTTGTTTGCCAATGCCGAAATCGCTCAAGAAATTTATGATCTCAATTATAAATTTACAAAAGCCCCCACCCCCCCTAAACTAACGGTGGTTCCCGGGGATAAAAAGGTCGATCTTTATTGGGATGCCGGTTCAGAAGAATCGTATGACGGTTTTTTTAACTCGTATGATTTTGAGGGCTATAAAATTTATCGGAGTACGAACGGTGGCCAAACTTGGGGGCAACCCATTACGGATGCTTTTGGTAATGTACGGCGCTTTAAACCTATGGCCCAATATGATTTAATCGATGGTAAAAAAGGTTTTTTCCCGAAGGAACAATATGGTACCCATTTTTATTTAGGTAAGGATTCAGGATTAAAGCATACTTTTGTTGATTCAAATTTGATAAATGGGGTTACTTATAGTTATACCGTAACGGCCTATGATTCAGGTTATGCTTCTTTGGGCGTCCAGCCAGCGGAATCAAACATCGTTGACGGGCAAAATAAAATCGATGTTAAACCCATTGCAAGCTCAGCGGGATATAAAGATGCATACACTTCAATAGAACATAATACGGGCTTTTCAACATCTCAAATTTCGTTTAATATCTTGAACCCCAAAGTTATTAATAATAAAGATTACCAAATAAATTTCACTGAAATAAACAATAAAACAAACTTCAATATAATCGATGAACAATCGGGCGACACAGTCATTTCAAAGTCAAATAAAATTAATGGCGAAACGCTAATATTTGATGGTTTGATCGGTTCTGTCAGTAATGAAAAAACTATAAAAATAATAAATGCGTCAACAGGGTGGAGCTCTGGGAGCCAATCTACCTTAAATACTGAGATTACATTGTTTACGGGAGGCGTGCGTTATCCCCGCGATTTGGAAATTCAGTTTTTTGATACCATAAGTGATACGTCTTTGTTCTTTAATATACCCGTAAAATTTCAAATTTGGGATGTTAATGAAAATAAAAAAATCGATCTCATATTACTCGACAAAGACCATAATTCAATTTTATCTCTTGGTGATGAAATAATTCCTGCTGTTCAGCTAGCAAATGCCAGTCAGGCAAAAGCAACATGGCAAATCACTTTACTTGCTCCTGCTACAGGTGACACTATAATGCCAATTGCCGGAGATGTGTATAAAATATCGGTTACTAAGCCTCTGGAGCCAATTGATAACTATAAAATTACAACATTTAACCCTACTGTAGATATAAATAAAGCTAAAAAAGATCTTTTAGAAAAGGTTGCGGTTATTCCAAACCCATATATAGTCTCTTCGAGTTTTGAAGTACCTCCACCATCAGTATTTAGTGCCGGGCGTGGTGAGCGAAGAATATATTTTATGCATCTACCAAATGATTGCACAATTAGAATATATACTTTAAATGGCGAATTAATTCGAACCATAGAGCATCATACAAGTATTTTTGATGGTTCAGAACCATGGGATTTAACAACATATGAGGGGCTTGAAATTGCCTATGGTATTTATGTGTATCACATAGATGCAGGAAAAATCGGCACTAAAGTTGGTAAATTTGCCGTAATTAAATAAAGGGGAATCCGAAATGAAATTAATAACCGCAATATTTATTAATATTATTCTATTAGGGCAAATATTAGTGGCGGGAGAAATAACTAAAGTAGGCACAACGGTTGCTCAATTTGTAAAATTTGGTGTGGGAGCACGCGCATCCGGAATGGGGGAAAGTTATGTTGCAGCTGCAAATGACGCTTCTGCCATGGTTTGGAATCCCGCTGCTTTGACACGTCTTAAAAAATCACAAGCACTTTTTATTCGGACAAAATGGATAGCTGATGTCACTTACGATTTTGCCGGAATTGCCTTACCTTTCGGCGAAATGGGTACATTGGGGATTTATTATGCCGGGGTCAATATGAACGATATGAAGGTTAGAACGGAATATCAACAAGATGGGACAGGGGAGTTGTTTTCTGCATCAGATTTAGCACTCGGTTTAAGTTTTGGTAAAAACATAACTCCGAGATTTGCTTTTGGAGTGGGGGTTAAATACCTACGGCAACAGATTTGGCATGAAACAGCATCAAATGTTGCGATTGATGTTGGCATCACCTATAAAACATCAATTGATGGATTACGATTAGGTATGGCGCTAAGTAATTTTGGTGATAAAATGCAGCTTGGCGGGAAAGATTTATTGGTTTTTCATGATCCGGACCCAAATCTTGATGGAAATAATGATAAAATTATTGCTCAGTTAAACACTGAAAAATATGATATCCCATTAACTTTTAGAATTGGCCTGGCTTATCAGTTTATAAAAAATGATTTCCATCAAATCACACTTGCAATGGATGGCATAACAGCAAACGATTATAAAGAATATCTCAATATCGGAGGCGAATATGCTTTTAGGGACATGGTTTTTTTACGAGCAGGTTATAAAGGAGTTGGTATAAAAAACAACGAGGTCGGATTCTCTCTTGGAGGGGGATTGAAATATAATTTTGTCAGTGGCTTAGGTTTGTTGATTGATTACGCCTATGTTGATTTTGGGAGATTTAATAATGTTCAAAGGTTTTCGTTAAGCATGAATTTCTAATAGAAAAACCTTCAACCATCAAAGTTTTTTGATTCTGACCGGAACTCATAAATATTTCCTTTTAACCATTATTAATGTGATATTTTTGCATTTTTCAATACGTTCGTATGCCGGCTCATATATGGTTGTCTATCACCAAAAGTAGGCAATCGTACAAACGGCCAAAGCCCTATTATTGTTTGCATACCCCCATCCCATTTACCTCTCCCTAGCTTTTAAGCCGGGGGTAAGACAATACTCCCCTCATTCAAGGCACATTACGGCCAAAGGATTGCCCCTGAAACAGCGTCTGTAAGGTAAGTCGATTCGTAGGGACAAGGTTTTTTTGCCGAGCTATGGACAGAATTAAAAGTTTTTTCAAATTTACCCAAAAAAATATTTGTTACATCTTCTGAATATGTTATATTCACTCAAGGTTTGTTTACTTCCTGTACTAACCATGTCAATTGATAATAAGTTGGAGTCATTTATGATAAGGCGATTATGCATCGTAATGGTGTTGTTCTCATTCGTCACAACGTTGTCCGCCGGGACAACGGGTAAAATTGCTGGTTTTATAAAAGAAGCATCTTCCGGAGAAGCTCTTGTTGGAGTTAATGTCTTTTTAGAAGGTACTTCGATGGGTGCAGCAACCGATGCGGATGGCTATTATGTGATTTTAAATGTCCCACCCGGATCCTATGATCTAAAGGTTTCCTATATTGGATATAAGGATCATTTAATAAAGGGTGTCGCTATCAATATTGATTTAACGACACGCATTGATGTCGCATTAAGACATGATGTTTTGGAAACGGAAGAGGTGATAGTTGTTGCCAAAAGACCGGTTATCCAAAAGGATGTAGCCGGAAGCCAGCAAGTGGTTACAACAAAAGACATAGAAGCTTTACCCGTTTCGACGGTGACGGAAGCGATTGGTCTGCAAGCAGGCGTAACACAGGGCTTGCAAATCCGGGGTAGTGGTTCTGATCAGGTATCCTTTATGGTTGATGGTATTACTTTACGAGATGAAAGAAACAATTCTCCGA
>CAYWBI010000142.1:0-10060 GCA_964456445.1 uncultured Calditrichaceae bacterium | reverse complement strand
CCTTCTTTTTGATTACTTTAAGATAGGGCTGCCACATATCCGTACAAACGTATCTGATCAAACAGGATTTTTCATTGCCTAAAAACCTGAAAAACATGAGCAGTGTTTTCGACGTTCTATCCTTGCCACACCACAATAATGTTTTGACGAGCATCTTTCTCCCTGATGTTTATTTTAATTGTACGAATTAAAATATGGAGATTGATGCTCCTTTTTCAACTATTTACCCATAGATTTACCAAGAGAGCCTAATTTATGAATGTTCTCTACTTTCCGGTTAATTTTGGAAGATAACTCCGGTGACTTCATGAATAACCCCGGGATTTATCCCGGGGACAAACGGTCCTGGCGATTAGCCCGGGCTTTAGCCCGTGAAGTGGTTGGGCTGAAGCCCCATTCGTTGCGTTGCCCGGTTTCCTCCCCGCCCTAAAGGACGGGGTTAGTCTACCGAAAAGCAAAAAGATGCGGATCGGCAGGTGCAGGCTGGTACGGGCCTACTCCTTCTATGAAAGAACAGATGAACTTATTTCCATGAAAAAAAGAAAAAAACTATTGTTTTTTATGGAGTTATGTGGAAATGTCAGAGATTTTGATTTAAACCGGACAGGAATGATGAATGTTCAATGTTTACATTTTAGATACGGATAAGTAGTTTAAAAATACCACTGTATTAAATCTTCGGCAAACCAGAGTCAAAAAAAAAGCCCGTCTATATAGACAGGCTTTTATATTTTGGGACTAAAAAAATCTACAGATCAAAAATCATACGAGCTGATAGAAAACGGCCCATATAGCCAAACTGTTGTGATCTTCTGGAGTAAAGAAAACGCCCCCCGCTTTGATTGGCTGGGATGTTTTTGTCCGGATATGTATCAAGCAGGTTGTTTACACCCAATACAAATTTTGCCCCTTTAAGAACCTGATAGGCAACACTGGCATCAAATACCACCTTTGCTGAAAAGGTTTGTTGGTTGGCTAAATTATTTGTGGCTTCATCTACTTCACCAAAATAAACAGCGCGTAACATAACGTTGAAATCTTCAGCGTTATATGTTTCGGTAATGTTAAACTTAGTATGCGGAACAGCGGATTCCAGGTAAATCCGGCTGGTCTCATCAAAATAAGTATCTAGCTTATTCTTAAGAAGACTGGATGCATGGATATCACCAACTTGTACGGTTTTTGAAAAAGTACCGGATAAATCACTACGCAGATTTGTTCCTTCGCCAAGATCCATCTCATGGGTAATAACCAAATCAATACCCTGTGTTTTGGTGTCTATAGCGTTGGCAAAAAAGGCAGCGCCGGTTGCGTTTACACTTGCCAGCAAACGTGCGAGTTCGGCATCTGCCGGATCCGTAGATGCTTTAAATGTACCAGTTTTAACAATACGATTATCAATCCAGACACTATAGCCGTCGAGGGTTGCGCGTAGGTTAAGATCAGGAAATTTAGCAGCTACACCAATGCTGATGTTGCTGGATGTTTCTTGTTTTAGTTTAGGAATACCTAAAATATGAGCTACACGGCTGTTATTACTAAAAGTACCGACTTCATTTGGAATACCATCAACAAAAAGTGTGGCCGTGCTGTTAAAGTTGATCTGGTGCAAGGATGGTGCGCGGAATCCGGTGCTTGCGGCGCCACGGATAGTGAACATATCATTTACTTTTAAGCGTGAAGCTAATTTAAAATTATTTGTTGTACCAAAATCGCTGTAGTCCTCAAATCGATAGGCAAGTTCAGCAAACAGCTCTTTGCTTAAATCTATTTCTAAATCCGTATAAAAGGCTACACTGGATCGGATAGCATCTACCTCGTTTTCCGGGCGAAATCCTGGAAATACCTGTGCGCCACCGGGACGGACTTTCCCATTTGGTCCGCGGACCAATAAGGAATCCGGTGTATTTGGCGTAACAATATCGCCCCGCTTATCATATTTTGCATAAGAACCTTCTTCACCGGCAAATATTTGGTAGTTTTCCCAACGATATTCTGCGCCAAAGGCAGCATTTAAGCCATCACCAAGAACACCCGTAAAGTATTTACTGGCGTCAAAGTTGGATGTGTTTTGTGTAAAGGCAAAACCGCCGGAATTATAGCTTGTCTTGGTGGCGCCTTCTAATGATGCATTTAAGGTGTTGCCAATCTGAAACTGAAAACTATTGCGTCCAATTGTATTACTTAGATCCAGATTCCATCCATGTATTTGACCTTTAATGCCAATGGCCAGAGACTGGTCAAAGATATTGGAGTTAATTTCCGGCAGAAAACCGTTTGGATATACCGATGTTACGGCACGTTCCTGATAGGGCAAACGATAGAAACCGGCCGCATTACCATGACGATAACCGATACCGCCAAAAGCATAAAACTGTGTGGCAAAACCGGCAGGAACAGCCATATTCATAAATAAGGTTCCCTGATCCAAACGCGACTGACCAACACGCATATTAAAGTCACTGCGCTTTAAGCCACGTTTTTGCAGTTCCGCATCGGTGATGTCCGCATTGGGGTCTCCGCCCAAGGCAGGATCATTATAGCCTTTAAATATCGTTCCTTCCCATTCTTTCATGCGATTGGTTGGGTCGCGATGCAGGTACGAACCGGTGAAATTGACAAATCCGCCCTGTTCGCCAAGAGGAATGCCAAAATTGACATCTAAAGAACGCTCAGCGCCGTCAGGATTTCCGTTCTCGGATTCCGAAGAACTATATATGCCCGTACTGGTATTTACATTTAGTTTATTGGTAGATTTTTTTAGAACAATATTTATAACACCTGCTATGGCATCGGAACCATACTGAGCCGCAGCTCCGTCACGAAGCACTTCGATACGGTCAATTGACGAAGCCGGAATGGCGTTAAGGTCGGTGCCTACATTACCACGGCCAAATGTCCCGTTCACATTTACAAGAGAAGATGAGTGACGTCTTTTTCCATTTATCAAAACAAGCACCTGATCCGGTCCAAGACCACGTAGTGAAGCCGGATCAATATGGTCGGTACCATCGGAAATGGTTTGTGTGTTCGACGAAAAGGACGGTGCAACATAATTGAGAATTTGGTTTATTGTTACCTGTGGCGCTTCGGCAACTAATTTTTTAATATCCAATACATCCACCGGTACAGGTGTATCGGTCACCGTTCTGCTTTTATGGGAACGGGTACCTATGACCACGACCGCCTCGCCAAATTGAGCAACCGTTTCTTTAAGTTTAAAATTGACCTCCGCTGTTCCACCGGCTTCCACGGTAACTTCCTTTTCCTGGTTGGCATAGCCTTCATAGGTGGCCCGTAAGGTATAGGTGCCCGGCTCAACTGTAATTAAAAACTCACCGTTTAGGTCAGAAGCTGCACCGGTGTAATGATCAACAACTTCCACATTTGCCCCGGCCAAGCCTTCGCCGGTTGCTTTATCTGTTACCGATCCCGCAATCTTTCCTGTCTGCGCAAAAGCCATGGAAACAAGCAAGACACTGGCAACAATTGAAATAAAAAACTTGTATGAAGTAGGATATCTACTCATGAAAATACCTCCTGGTGTATTGAACTTTATGTGATTTATATGTGAAAAAAGTTGAAATCGAACAAATAGGTATTGGTAATATGGCTTAAAGTTACGGCATTTGTGATAAAAATCAAGTTATACGGTAAATATTTTTTTGATCCTGCTGTGTCCATACTTTAGAAAAAAAAAAGATGTCTTATATCTTATGAGTTATTTAACCATTTAAAAACAGGTACTTAGTGAAATTTGTCAGCTAAAAAAATATTGCGTAAAAACATAAATAAAATTTGCAGTCAGGGGACTAAATACAGTATATTTAAACTGACCGGTCGGTCATAAAAAAATTAAACGGAATACTTATGGCGCCAAAAATAATCGATAGAGATGCCAGGAAAACTGAAATTATCCAGGCGGCATTGCAAGCCTTCTCGCGCAAGGGGTTTGCCAATACAAAAATCACCGATATTGCTTCCCTGGCCGGTGTGGGCAAGGGCACAATATATGAATATTTTCGTAGTAAGGAGGAGATTTTTGGTGCTGCTTACACAACCATTAATAATACCATGGATGAACAATTGACACAGGCACTTGGTCCGGTCGATCAGCCGGTATTAAAATTGAAATTGTTGTTTGAGCTTGGTTTGGATTATTTTTTGCGTGACGCCCTGGATTTTTCCGCGGTGATGCTACAATTCTGGGCGGAGGGTATCCGGACCATGGACGATGATGTGCAGGCGGTGATCGATCTTAAACGTATTTATAGTGATTATCGCACAATGATTGCCGGGATTGTTGAAGAAGGGCAAAAGGCGGGCGTTTTCCGGCAAATCGATACCGTGGCTTATGCTTCCCTGGCCATTGCCGCTTTGGATGGGCTGCTCTTGCAAATAGTTACGGACCCAAAGTTTATCGATCTGGAAAAGATAAAACGTGTTTTTGCCGACACGCTTTTAAAGGCAATTGTCATTGATGATGCGATTTAATTGTACCCGGTTAAGCATGAAGCAAATTTAGGGCTAAAGTATAAACGGGTTGTTTTATTTGAGCTGATTATTGGTGCAGGCATAAACATTTCAAACAAAGGATTTATACCTATGAGAACATATATATTTTTGTTTACAGCACTTTTTTCTTTTTTTATCGTAGGGCAGCTTGCCGCACAAAACGCAAAGGATATTGTGCGCAAATCCGATGAGCTTATCCGCTCAAAAAGCAGTTTTAGCGAAATTTCAATGAAAATCATCAAGCCGGACTGGTCCCGTGAGATGCGCATGAAGGTTTGGGCGATCGAGCCGGATTATGCCCTGGTGCTGATAACTGCCCCGGCACGTGATAAGGGCAGTGTAACACTGAAACGTAAAAAAGAAGTATGGAATTATATTCCTGCTGTGCGCAGGGTGATAAAAATCCCTCCATCCATGATGTTGCAAGGCTGGATGGGGTCCGATTTTACCAATGATGACCTGGTGCGGCAGTCATCCATCGTCACGGACTATAACCAAAAAATAGTAGGCAGTGAAAAAATCGCCGCTTATGATTGTTATAAGATCGAGATGATACCGAGGCCGGAAGCGGGGGTGGTTTGGGGCAAAGTTTTGCTCTGGATCAGTAAAAAAGGTTTTATGCAGATGCAGGCTGAATATTATGATGAAGATGATGTTTTGATCAAATCGATGACCGGTAACGATGTGCGTAAATTGGGCGGTCGTACCTTTCCCACCCATTGGGAAATGGCGCCACGGAACAAGCCGGGTCAAAAAACAATTATGGAGTATCATGCCATTGAGTTCAATAAAAAATTAAACCCACGTTTCTTTTCACAGCAAAACATGAAGCATGTACGTTAAAAGGGAACAATGAGTAACAATGGACTTTGAAATACTGCTTGCCGGCACGGTCAATGTTGATTGTTATTGGAATGCCCGTGATCTGAAAAAAGAGCTTTGAGTATTCGCAGAGAAGTTGAATTGTGCACCCGGGTCTGGAGACCGGGGGAATATTACCGTCGGGAAAGGGGAAGAACATGTTATTAAAGCTCGCCTGGAAAAATATCTGGCGTAATAAAAAACGCACCATAATAGTTGCGGCATCGGTCTTTTTTGCCGTGATTTTGGCAACGGTCATGCGTTCGGCCCAATTAGGCTCTTACCGTTATATGATCCAATCTACGGCAAAGATGCAGACCGGTTATTTGCAAATTCAGGGCAAGGGCTTTTGGGACAACCGTTCGCTGGATAAAAGTTTTATTGCAAGCGGTTCCTTGCTGTCCGGTTTAAAATCCATCAAAGGCATCACCAGCGCAACGCCGAGGCTGGAAGCCTTTGCGCTGTTGTCACATGATTCCGTTACAAAGGTGGCTTCTGTTATTGGTATCGATCCACAAAAAGAAAAACAGATGACCGAACTGGACAAAAAATTAAAATCCGGTGGCTATCTGTCACGTACAGACACAGGCTGCCTGATGGGCAGTGGGCTGGCCCGGCGCTTAAATATGCAGGTTGGGGATTCCCTGGTGTTATACGGCAGTGGCTATCATGCCCAAACGGCCGCTGCCATGGTTCCGGTACGGGGGATCATAAAGTTACCTTTGCCCCAGTTGGACAATGCCATGATTTTTTTATCCTTGCCACAAGCGCAGTATATTTATTCCGCCCCGGCGCGCCTGACCTCTATCCCGATTATGATTGCCGATGTGGACGCCCTGCAATCGATCCGTACGCAGGTTGAACGGCTGCTCAACAGCAGGCAAACAGTCATGAGCTGGGATGAAATGATTCCCGAAATGAAACAGAGTATTGCCTTCGATAATGCCAGTGGGATCATCATGCTGGGTATTTTATACATGGTGATCGGCTTTGGTGTGTTTGGCGTGATAATGATGATGACCGCCGAACGTGAAAAGGAATTTGGTATCCTTAATTCGGTGGGGATGCAAAAAAGACGTCTGATGCTTGTTTCTTTTCTCGAAAGCATCATGGTTGCCATGCTTGGCCTGATTGCGGGGCTTTTGGGCAGTTGGCCCATCACCTGGTACCTGTCCCATAACCCCATCCCGATCAGCGGTAATTCCGCTGCAACTTATGAACAGTTAGGGATAGAACCGATCTTGAGCTTCAGCAATCAACCGGATATTTTTGCCGCTCAGGCGCTGCTTGTTTTTGTGATTGCCATGGTCTGTGCGCTTTATCCATTATTTTTTATTCATAATATGAAACCGGTCAGCGCCTTACGAAAGTAAGCGGTCTGACGGAAAGGGATTTAAAATGATTGTAATTTTAGCCTGGCGTAATATTTGGCGCAATAAAAAACGCAGCGCGGTCATCCTTGCCGCAATCGCCTTTGGGCTCACCGGCGGTTTGTTTGCCGGCGCGGTAATGATGGGCATGGGCGAGTCGATGATCAATTCGGCAATAGACCGCAACCTGGCCCATATCCAAATCCACACAAATGCTTTCAAGGACGATATGCTGATCCGTAATAATTTGAAGGACGCATCGCGGATAGAGGAAAAAGTTGAGCATCTGCCGGGTGTAAAAGCGGTTTCGGCCCGTACGGTTTTTGAAGCCATGGCCGCCTCGCCTTCCAGCTCCTATGGCGTGCATGTTATGGGTGTGGACCGCATCCCGGAAATGAAAACCACGCGTATAGCGGAAAAACTTGTTCAGGGCAAATTTCTGGAAGGGAAATACCGCACCCAGGCGGTGATCGGAAAAAAGCTGGCCGAACGTTTAAATCTGAAACTGAAATCCAAAATCATTCTTACCTACCAGCAGCGTAACGGGGATCTGATTTATCTATCGGCGCGAGTGGTTGGTATTTTTAAAACGGTTTCCAGCATGTTCGACGGTATGACGGTTTTCCTGCGCCAAAAGGATATTGCCCGATCCCTGGGGCTTGCCGAGGCCCCGGTGCATGAAATTGCCATCCGCTGCATCAATGGCGATGTAGTTGATCGCCTTCAAAAACAAATCAGCGCCGCTTTTCCCGCATTAAAAGTGGAAAGCTGGGTAAGCCTTGATCCAAGCCTTGCCTATATGTCCACAACGGTTGAAATATTTACGTACTTTTTTGTGGCCCTTATACTTTTTGCGCTGCTGTTTGGTATAACCAACGATATGTTGATGTCGGTTGTGGAACGCGTACGTGAGTTAGGGATATTGATGGCTGTAGGTCTGCGCAAGTCACGTCTGTTTGCCATGATTCTTCTGGAAACCATATTTCTGTCACTTACCGGCGGTCTGCTGGGTATGCTCATCGGTGGGGGATTGATCGATTTTTTCTACCGCAACGGCTTTAACCTGAGTATCGTTGCTAAAAGCCTGGAGAGTTTTGGCTCAAGTTCCGTGCTTCACCCCTTTTTACCAGCGTCAATGTATGTAGGCATGACCCTTATGATTGTTGTTGCTGCCAATATTGCCGCATTGCTTCCGGCCTGGAAGGCGATGCACCTGCGGCCGGCCGAAGCCATTCGCACCTATTAATTTTAAAGACTATAATCTAAAAACAACGGAGTATGCTCATGGCGCTCATCGAAATTAAAAATATAAGTAAAACCTACAACACAACCGCCGTTCCCGTTCATGCTTTAAGGGATTTGAACTTAAATTTTGAAAAAAAGGAATTTACCTCCATTGTCGGCCCGTCGGGATCAGGTAAAACCACTTTGTTGAATATCCTTGGTGGACTGGATGCACCCACTTCTGGCGAAGTGTTGATTGCGGGGCATAAGATCATCACTATGAAATCCAGGGAGCTGGTCGATTTTCGTTTGCACAATATTGGTTTTGTTTTCCAGGCCTATAACCTGATCCCTGTTCTGAGCGCTGTTGAAAACGTGGAATTTATAATGCTCTTGCAGGGCATTGGCAAAAAGGAACGGAATGAGCGCGCCCGCCAGCTTCTGGAAGAAGTGGGGCTGGCCGATCGGGCGGACAACCGTCCGTCGCAGCTATCTGGTGGCCAACAACAACGGGTTGCCGTGGCCCGTGCCTTGGCCTCACGGCCTGCCTTTGTTCTGGCAGATGAACCAACCGCGAACTTAGACTCGGTTACTGCGGAAGCATTATTGGATTTGATGGAAGAGCTCAACGAAAAATATGAAATGACATTTATTTTTTCGACACATGATGCCAAGGTTATCCGCCGGGCCCGGCGGGTGGTTACCCTGGAGGACGGCCAAATAAAAAAGTGAATAGGGATGCATACAATTTTAGGGCAGCCCAGCGGCAGGTATATAATTCTCAATTATTAATCATGTTATCGAATATGATAGAAAATGTTTGGATGAAATAATGATACAACCAAGAAAATATCATATAAATATATTCATCCTGATCCTCTGGCTGCTGCTTTCCGTACCGTTATTTGGGAATACCCAGGATTGGGAAACATCGGGGTATGTCAAGTATCTTTATTCCTATAATAAGAATTCCCTGTGGAGTGCAAACCCGCTTCGGGACCATCAATTACATGTCCGGTTAAATAACCGCTGGTATGTAAACGAAAATTTTACGGCAACAATGGAGTTGCGCATACGTGCCTTTAATGGAGGATCGGTGCGCCAATTGCCCGGTTTTAAATCTGCCGTGATCAGCGATTATCCTTATGCCGATTTAGCCGCATCTTCCGGACCGGAGGGAGATTTTTTCGCCTATGGTCAAATTGACCGCGCCTCATTGGACTATACACGGGGAGACTGGCAGTTTACCCTGGGCCGGCAGCGTGTAGCCTGGGGCACAAGTCTGGTATGGAATGTCATCGATTTGTTCAATCCGCAATCCGTTTTGGATTTTGATTATGAAGAAAAGCCGGGTAGTGACGCCTTGCGTATCCAGTACTTTACTGGTGCCCTGGGGCGGACGGAATTGGTATTGAAACCAGCCAGGGAAATTAATCAACGCATTGCCGCATTCTTATGGTTTACAAACAGTCACAATTACGATTTTTATACATTGGTGGCCTGGGCCAAAAATGCACCGCTTATCGGGGGCGCCTTTAGCGGTGATATTTATGGCGCGGGGTTCCGGGGCGAATTTAAATGGACACGGACGCCTGCCGCTGAGCTGAATCAGATAGTCGGCTTGCCTTTTCAACAAACACCCATATCAGGCAATCGGCAAAATATAAGTGCCGTGCTCTCTGTTGATTACACCTTTGCCAATAGTTTTTATCTGCATAGCGAAACGATGTACAACTCACTTGGAAAAACCAGAGACGCTGTATCTTTCAGCCAGGCCGCGGCCAATGCCGGTTTACTTTCGCCCGCCCGTTGGTCTCTGTTTTATGAGTTGGCTTATGATGTCCACCCCTTGGTCCGTGCGGACTTCTTTGCATTACAGAATCCATTGGACCGTTCCTATGTGCTGGCGCCTTCGATTAGTTTTTCAGCCGCAACAAATTTGGATTTATACCTGATTGGAATTCTGGCCTATGGAACGGCAACATCCGAATTTGGCAATTTTGGCCGTGCCGTCTTCCTGCGTGCAAAGCATTCCTTTTAAGGCTCTACTGGGTTTTGTGTGGAAATAGAATACGCCTTTTAATGAACAT
>CAYWBI010000141.1:0-10200 GCA_964456445.1 uncultured Calditrichaceae bacterium | reverse complement strand
GTAAAAAACACATTAAAATGGGTTAAAAACAGTCAACTTTTTTCAGGACGCTTCACCCTGAATTGGGAAGGTGGGTTGTAATAGACCCCGAACGGCAGTTTGCCAGCGGGTATGTGTTTAACGGCAACACGGCGGTAAACGGGTATGATGAAGACGGGCGGTTCTTTTTGGCCGCCTTATTTGGTGGTCTTTACATGGGTTGGCAATATATGAATAATCGTGATGCCGGGTACTCAGTTGGAGAATCATTTTTCAGGGCCGGTTTTTCAACTGCAATTCTCGCTGCATCAATATATACGGGCTCTTCCGTTGCGGCTCTTGATATTGCAGGTTCTTCAACGCTAAGTGTTGCGGGAGCAAGTACAGTAAGCTCGGCAGGAAATTATTTTCTTTCAGGAGGAAAGTCAGGCTTTACAACCAGTTTGGGATTTGGGAATATTAACTGGTCTATAGGCTCGTTTCGTTTTGCCGATTTTTCCGGCCCGTGGTATGATGATATCAATACCGTGCTGTCCTATGCTACTTTGGCGAGTGATATTCTGGATGTTGAAAATACCGATGCAAAACAAGCACAAAAAAACAAGCTGGACCCAAAAGGTGGTAAAACGGATGCTGAAATAAAGGCTGAGATGAAAAAGGTAAGGGACGGCTGGCTTGAAGATGGTTCCAATTTTTTTGGCTACCGTCCAAAGAATGTATCGCCAAAATATATTCGCGATAACTTGAGATACGACCCGATGGGATTAGATGTTGCCGGTTATCCGCACGATGTGGGCATTTATGATATTGGCGGAAATGGAGCTGTGAGCACATATCTAAATTCCAATGCGGCAAGAGCAAATTTTGAAGCTATATTGAATGTTGCTCCTGAAATCATTAATCAAAAAGATAATATAATGCGGTTAAAAGCTTTTTTAGGATTAGGGTTTTTCTCCACATCTTTTACTACAAATATCTATATTCGATACAATTATTTACCACCAATTATCAGAAAGAAATAGTTATGAAAAAATATGCTTTTTTACTAACTTTGATGTCAATATTTTTTTTCGAATCCTGCAGTAGCAATTTTATGTTGTGGTTGTTGCACCGCGGTGATCCCTGGTCTCAACATCGATACTAATATGATTCTATTTTCCCTTTTAAAATAGATGTTTCTAAAGACAATAGAATATATTTTTCTTATTCCGATAGCAGCGGTACAAATTTAAGAAGCATAGATATAGAAACCGATACAGTACGTCAACTTACGGAGAGTAACAATATCGCATATAATCCGGTTGTTTCTCATTCCGGCGATAAAATATTGTTTTTAAAAAATTGTCTTTTTAAATGTGGCGAATATTATATTGTCGATCCTTCGGGAAAAAACGCATATAAGTTATTTGGTAATAAAAATATTGATTTGGGCAATGCGCGTTTTAGTAAGGACGACCATAAAATCTGTTTTAGGGGTGGCGCAACCTTTAATGATTCCTCAATTATATCAGGTTATAATTACGAATGTCAGGATATTTTTAGTATAGATATAGATGGTAAAAATCTAAGGCGTTTGACACATTTTCGTATTACAAGTTGGATTATGGATTTTTTTATGACTGACGATGAACAGGGAATTATTCTAAGTATAGAAGGTGAAGATTGGGAAAGCGATGCAGGAAAGTATAGAAAAGAAGCTGCCGGGGTTAGAGGGCGCTATCCTTTTAAAAAAGGATTGTATAAATATTCCTTAAAAGACGGTACTTTACAACCTATATATTTTACTGTTGAGACAGATTTTATGCGTTATAACGATAGGGGTGATATTTTTTCACCTTTAATTGAAAATGCGGCCCTATCACCATCAGAAAATTATACGCTATTTGTCAGGTATTATGGCATATTAAAATTAGACTTTGATAATTATACAATTAACGCTTTCGTAGATTCTGTCAATAGCGAACCGTTTCCTGAAACTACCGGTCCTAACAAAATCTATAACATTCAATTCACCCACGACGGTAAAAAATTGGTCGGCGGTGTGGGCGATACCGATAACTATCAACTGGTGCTGTTTGACATCGCCACAAAAACCATTGAAAAAAGGTTCAAGATCGATCCGTCAAAAATTATTCCTTACCGGGGTGGGATGCCGGAAAGAAAAGACGCTGCCGGCAATGGCCGCTAATTCTAAAAGCCATTAAGGCAAACAGCGATTATACCGGATATCGTGTTACTATTCAGCGGTATAAAAAACTAAAGTGCATTCATGATAGCCTACAGTCATATAACGCTTAAAAAATAACCGAAAGGCACGAAGCCGCAACGAAAACCATAAAAAAACTTAGCGCTTTTGCGACTTTGCGGTAAAAAAAGAAATCTAAAAAGTTGGCGACAAATATTGAAGTCATAATTTAGAGCACAAGGCATCATTGAGCTGAATAGTTACGCTATTGTACTTGATAGCCTGCCCCGGTTTTTACCGTTAACGTGATTTTACATATTCATGAAGAATGGTATCAATCTTATCCTGCCAGCCCTTCCCTTTTGATTTAAAAAAATCAACAACCTCGGCGCTTAACCGAATGGATACCGGCACTTTTTTTGGGGCTTTTTGTGGCCCGCGGACCCTGCGGGGTATTTCAGGATGTTTTTTATGAACCGGTTCCATCCTTGCCAAAAGCACCTTGGGCAGGGCGGACGAATCGACGGAATCCCAATCTTCACTTTTAATATTAGCCGGTTTCTTTTTCATAAAATGCCCTTTCTCTTTTATTGGCCCTTCTTAAACTAATGATTCGTATTTTTGAACCTCGTAAGGTGTAAACCAGAACATGAAGTCTTTTATGAATCAAGCCGAGGGCAATCCAGCGCTCTTCGCCATAATCAAATCTATCGTCACGGGCCTCGAGCGCCGTTTCCCAGTCAAATTCAATAGCAGACTTAAAATCAACGCCATGCCTAAGCAAATTAGCTTCGGCTTTCTTCTCGTCCCATTCATATTCCATGGCTTAATGTATATACAATATAATTGCGGTTCAAGAAAGTTTTGAGGTAAGCATTATATCTGATAAAATAAAAAATCTTAGCGCTACCATTGCCTGAGCGCCAACAGGTCGCTATAAATTCTCCGGCAATCCCGAGTAACGTCGGCTTCCTGCCGACAATCGGGATAAAATCATCCCGGATTTCACAGACAGTTATGCAAAATATCATTCCGGTGAGCGGGATGCTGAAAGAAAAAGACACTCCCGCAGCCCGATATTCTATAAGTTTCTCGAGTCAAAAGAACTTGACCCCATGTATTTTCCGCTTTATATAATGGGCAAATCGGATTGAAGCCTGTTTGTTATAAGCTTAACCCGTGTTTTATATTGATTGAAAAATGCATTATTGTGGCGTTGCTTTCTCGCAGTCCATTTTATCTCGTAGGCATTAATCCGTCCATCTCTTTTAATGACCAAATCCACTTCGCTTCCGGAACGGGTGCGCCAAAAGTACAGATTATTGCGAAAACCGTTTAAAGCGTTATTTTTGGCCACTTCGGCAATGACCCAGTTTTCCCATAACGCGCCGATATCCGCGCGCATTTCACTGAAATTAAAATCATTTAAAAGCGCGTTGCGTATTCCTGTATCCCAAAAAAATATTTTCTGATTTTTGGTTATTTCTTTACGCGGATTCGTGCTAAAGGCCGGAATCCGGAAAATCACATAAGTCTGCTCTAATAAAAAAAGATACCGTTCTACCGTCACGCGCGACATGCCCAGCGCCGTGGCTAATTCATTTACAGAAACCTCAGAGCCGGTTTGGTGGGCCAGCAACATAAGTAGTTTTTTGATTAAATCGGGTGTTTTTATCAATCCGGTTTGCAAAACATCCTTGAACAGATAATCGTTAATCAGATTGATTAGCAAGGCCGGTTTATCGTCAGTGGTAACCGCTTCGGGATAATTTCCGTAGATGATACTTTGCAGGAGAAGCGTTTTGATTTGAGGGTAAAAATTTTCCAATAGAAAGCCCGGATCGAATTGCCCTCCGCTCCAATCCTGGCTTGCAATAATTTCTTTAAAGAGAAGCGGCGGTAAAACTATTTTAATATTCCTTCCGGTCAGGCTTTCTACCAATTTATTCTGAATATCAAAGCCGGATGATCCTAACAAAATGAATTTGCTACCCAAACCGGAATCATACCAGCCCTTAATGATCCGCGGTGCATCCGGCAGGCGCTGAATTTCGTCAATAACCAAAAAATCCGGTTGCTGAAAAAAGTTGCCGACTTCCGTGGGCCGGAGTTTGGAAACCGCAGGAAGCGTTGTTTATCAACTTCGATATCAAAATTCAGAAACGCCGTCTTTTCAGATTGCAGCGCTTTTTTTATCAAGGTGGTTTTGCCGACCTGGCGCGCACCCAGGAGGATAATAATCTTCTTTTTTGCTAAATTAGAATGCAAAATATCTTCGGCAATCCGGTCAATATACATAATAACCTTATATTTTGTATGTATTACTATGCAAAATAATCTATTAATTTGTATAGTGCAACTACAGAACGCATTCCATACAGTGGTTTGTGCCGGTATGGACGGTTCCTTCAATTAGCTGTAGTCTCACACTTTTCCAAAGATAAATTTTACGATTATCACGATAATAAATTCCATATTGGTCTATATCGCCAAAAATATCTTTTGATTTGATCAGGATATTGGAATACTTAAGAAAGTATGTAACAGGCATTATAATTCATTTTCTTTTATCTGAAGTCAATGGTGTCCGTATAAAACAACCTGCCTTATTAAAGAAGGCGTGTTTAATGTTATTCACCTCAGGTTTTATACTATCTAAAAATGGATCCTGACCGTGGGCGGGATGCCAGAAAGATAAGACGCTCCTGCCAATTGGGCGGTTTTGGTTTTAAGAAAAAGACCAATACGGCAAGCTATTGTCCCTTTGGAGCGGACGGCAAAAAAGCCATACGATTGCTTGCACCTGCAGCTTAAAGATCATAATTTGTCTTGGTAGCATTATACGGAGATCTGTCATGTCAGGACTAATAACCCTTGGCGTGGCCGGCACCTCTCTCAAGGAAAACGAAAAACGCGTCGCAATCCATCCTGCGCATCTTGCCGGCCTGCCGGAAAATATTCTCAAACAAATTACCTTCGAAAAAGGGTACGGACTTCCCTTTGGTCTTACGGACGAGGCCCTTGCCCGTCAAACCTCCGGGCGGGTGGCCAGGCGCAGCGAAATCCTGAACGGCTTTGATTGCGTCCTGTTGCCCAAACCCCTGCCCGCGGATTTGCAACAACTGCGCAACGGCGCCCTTCTTTGGGGCTGGCCGCATTGTGTTGAACAAAGGGATATCACCCAACTGGCCATCGATAAAAAACTGACGCTTATCGCCTGGGAAAACATGCATATTTGGGGGGCCGATGGCGAACGCCGGATGCATGTTTTTTACCGCAACAACGAAATGGCGGGCTATGCGGGCGTAAACCATGCCCTGGCCCTACAGGGCCTCACCGCGAGTTACGGCCCGGCGCGTAAAGTTGCCATGCTCAGTTTTGGCTCGGTCAGCCGCGGCGCCATTTACGCCCTGCGGGGGCAGGGTTTTCATGATATCACCGTTTACACAATCCGCCCCGTGACCGGGATAAGGGACCGCCTGCCGGGAGTCATCTACCGCCAAATGCGTATGGAGGCCTCCGGCAAAATGTTCGCACGAATTGCCCATAATTCCCATATACCCTTCGCCGAAGCGCTCACCGACAAGGATATCATCATCAACGGCACCTTACAGGACACCGACCGGCCCAAAATGTTTGTATCCGCCGAAGAGGCCAAACAGTTGAAACCCGGCGCGCTTATCATCGATGTCAGCTGCGATGCCGGGATGGGCTTTTGGTGCGCCCGGCCAACTTCCTTTGAAAATCCGCTGATCGAAACTGAGGGTATTTTTTACTATGCCGTCGATCATACCCCCAGCTACTACTGGCGTTCCGCCAGCTGGGAAATTTCACAAGCATTGCTGCCTTATGTGCCGATTGTGCTCAGCGGCCCCCTGGCCTGGCACGGGCAGACAACCCTCTCGAAGGCCATCGATATCGAACAGGGCGTGATCCGTAACCCAAAAATCCTTTCTTTTCAAAAGAGGGAAAAACCTTACCCGCACGATATTAAACAGGGATCGGTCCGGCCTCTGGTGTATTGATCTTCCTCTCGGCTTGCCGGAGCACCGGGACTGCCCGTCGGTTTATGTCTTCAATAAAAGGGGGGCGCAAGCCCCCTTAATTTCTTTCCCGGCGCCCCGCTAAAACGATTTAACCTGTTTGTATTGTTTGATCTTATGCTGTATTTTAATCCTTCAAAATTTAGGAACAACAACGATTTCCTTTAGCGCAGCCTGTTTTCAATCAAAAAAAACGACGGGGGAAAAATGAAATTCATGTGGACTGTTTTAATAATTTTATTGGCTAGCGGCCTTCTTCTTGGCGGCGATGTGAAGGATGAAGCGGCCCGGCTGGCCAGCCGGTTGGACAAACCCGTTTCGATAAATGAATTCAGTCCTCTTCGGCATCTGCCCCCCATCAATCAGGATACCACCTTGTCTTGCTGGAGTTTTTCCACCCTCTCCTTTTTAGAAAGCGAGATGCTGCGTCAGGGCAGGGATTCCGTACGTTTGGCCTTGATGTACCCGGTTTACTGGGGTTTTGTTGAAAAGGCAAGACAATATGTTAAGACCCGGGGGCAATCAAAATTCGGTCCCGGTGATCTGTTCACCGGCGTGTTGGACATTGTAGAAAAGTATGGCGTCATACCGCAAAGCGTTTACCCGGGGCAGACCCGCTCCTGCAGCACCTTTAACCATAATCCTCTTTATACCGCGCTGCAAAAATTTCTTGGCAAGATCAAGGAAATCAACAACTGGGATGAGGCGGAGGTAATCGAACAGGTCCGGGAAATCCTTGACAGATATTTGGGCCGCCCACCCGTTTCTTTTTCCTACCACGGTAAAACCTATACACCGAAATCCTTTCTAAATCAGGTCACCGGTCTGCATATAAACGACTACCGGATATTTACCTCTTTTCTATATGCCCCTTTCGGGCAGGATATCGTCCTTGATGTACCCGATAACTGGAAACGGCGCAAGGTATATTTCAACCTGTCGCTGGATAAATTTTACGATACCCTGAAACAATCCGTACAAAAAGGTTACAGCGTGGCCATCGATGCCGACATCGGCGAAGCCGGACGTGTACCCGCCGAAGACATCTGTTTTATCCCGTCTTTTGATATCGCAGACACAGAAATCAATCCCTGGGCCCGCGAGTTCCGTTTTAAAAACGGCTCCACCACCGATGACCACCTGATGCATATCGTGGGCTTTGCCCGGCGCGGCGGTCACGACTGGTTTTTGACCAAGGATTCCTGGCGCACCGCCTGGGACGGCGCCAACAAGGGTTACTTTTTTATCCGCGATGATTATATCAAACTGAAAATACTGGCCTTTGTTGTCCACAAGGACGCTCTCAAATAAAAAGGAGTTTCATATCATGGCAAAAGAAAGACTGTTATCACTCGATGTTTTCCGCGGTGGTACCATCGCCGCAATGATTTTGGTAAACGACCCCGGCGACTGGGGTCATGTCTATGCCCCGCTGCTCCATTCCGCCTGGAACGGCTGGACGTTCACCGATACCATTTTCCCCTTTTTCCTGTTCATCGTCGGTGTGGCCATCGTGCTCTCCTTAAGCGGGATGAAGGAACGCGGGGAAGCGCACGCACCGGTCTATAAAAAAATTGTCCGCCGCACGCTGATCCTGTTTGCGCTGGGCCTTTTCCTGAACGGTTTCCCGACCTACGATTTTAGCGTGATGCGTATCCCCGGCGTTTTGCAACGGATTGCCATAAGTTACTTTTTTGCCGCTGTCATTTTTATGAACACAAGCTGGAAGGGTCAGTTGTACTGGGCCCTTGGTTTGATGTTCGCTTACTGGGCCATGATGGGCTGGATTCCCGTTCCCGCCGTGGGCGCCGGTTCCTATGTAAAAGGCGCCAATTTTTCCGCCTATATCGATAGTCTGCTGCTCAAAGGTCACATGTGGAGCGAAACAAAAACCTGGGACCCCGAAGGCACCATCAGCACCCTGCCCTCCATCGCCACCGTTTTGATGGGGATTTTGGCCGGGCATTTTTTAAGGCTCAAGCAATCCGGTGAAACCCGCGCCGCCTGGATGATGAGCATCGGCGGTATCGCCATGTTCATTGGCTCCTTCTGGTCAAGTTGGCTGCCGATCAACAAAAGCATCTGGACCAGCTCCTACGCGCTGTTTATGTCCGGTCTGGCCATGCTCACCCTGGGCATACTCTATTTTTTGATCGATGTGCGCGGTTGGCGCCGCTTCACCAAACCGTTTATTGTTTACGGGATGAACGCCATCACGGTATTTGTTTTATCGGGTATCATCGGCCGCCTGCTGTACAAAATAAAATGGCATACGGCGGAAGGCACGGTTACCACCTTAAAAGGCTGGGGGTATCATCTGTTTTTTACTTCCTGGCTTTCGCCCTATAACGCCTCGCTGGCCTATGCGCTGGTTTTTGTTTTTGTGTCCTATTGGGTGATGTACCTTTTTTATAAAAAGAATATTTTTATCAAGATTTGATCTGCGGGGCGCACCGCCTTGCTGCCGTCAAGGGGCAAGAGCGGAATGGTCCGCTTAGGAGAAGGAGCGCATGAAATTATTCTCGTATCTATCCGCCGCCGGCCCACGGCTGGGGCTTTGCCTCGCCGACCGGCATTATGATGCGGCACAGGCCGGGCAGGCGTTAAAAATAGAAACACCGCCGGATTTGCCCTCGGCGCTGGAAGAGTGGGACAAGAACAAACCGCTGTTGCAAACGGTGCACGATGCCCTAGGACAAGAAGAACCCGTTCCGCCGCTAAGCGCTATCACCTTTTTACCGCCGCGTATCAGGGGCCGCTCCTTCCGTGATTTTTATGCTTTCCTGCAGCATGTAAAATCCGCCCGCGCGCTCCGGGGGCTGAAAGTCATCGATGAATGGTACCGGTTCCCCGTATTTTATTTTTCCAATCCCGAGGTTTTTTATGCCCATGGTCAGGCGGTGCCCAAACCGGTCTATAGCGATGAAATGGATATCGAGCTGGAGGTGGCCTGCGTGATCGGCCGGGGCGGGATGGATATCTCCGTGGAAGAAGCCGAAAGCCACATCGCCGGGTTCACCGTTCTCAATGATTTCTCCGCCCGTGACGTCCAGCGTTTGGAAATGCGCGTCGGTCTTGGTCCGGCCAAAGGCAAGGATTTTGCAAGCGGGCTCGGTCCATATCTTGTAACCATAGATGAAATCGAAGATCGGCGGAAGAACAAGGGTTTTGATCTTCGGATGCGGGCCAGAAAGAATGGCAGGCAAATTTCCGACGGTAATTTTGCCGATATCCATTACAGTTTTGCGGAGATGATCGCCCGTGCTTCGCAGGGTGCGCGGCTCTATCCGGGCGAGGTGATCGGCTCGGGAACGGTGGGCACGGGCTGCATCCTGGAGGTGCGTCCGGAAACCACCGACGGTTGGCTGCAACCCGGTGATGCAATCGAGTTGGAAATCGAGCGGTTGGGCACGTTGCGCCATAAGATTGTTTAAGGAAAGAGGAAGTAAGAATTAGGAAGTAGGAAGGAAAAGATAAAACGGAGAGGCAATTAATAATTAACAATGAATAATGAATAATTGCCTGACCTATTTTTCAATTATCAGTTTTTTCGTGGGGCCGGTTTGGAGCAAACCGACTGTGTCGGTTCAAATTGACCGGAATGATAGAATAAAACGTGCCGGATAAAAATTGCCATGCACCCATTTTCGAGTGCTGTATAAATTTGGGTATAAGGAAAATGCATTGACACAGGCGATGCGGTTCCTAAAAAACAAACGGTTTTTTTTGCGTCTTTGTGTCTCCGCGGTAAAACGTTTACCCCTTATAAAACCCCTTCGGGGTTTCGCCCTTAAATTATTTTTTTACCAGGGCTTCGCCCTTCGCTGCGTTATAAACCCCGTTGGGGTTTAAACCGGGCTGGAAAAATAAGAAGTAAGAAGTAGGAAGTAGGAAGTAGGAAGTAAAAAACAAGGTAAAAGAAAAAACTTAGCGCCTTTTGCGTCTGTTATGTAAAAAGTCAATAGGATTTCCAACTATTTTTCCAAACAGGAC
>CAYWBI010000140.1:0-10265 GCA_964456445.1 uncultured Calditrichaceae bacterium | reverse complement strand
TAATTATTGTCATGCCCAACGAAAAAATTTTTATTATGTCATTTGTTTTTATCTTCACTAAATTATCAAGTGTGGTAGATTTGGCTAAGATGGCAGTATCCTAATAAATTATTGGACCGATCTTTCATGACACAGATAAATATTTATATCATTCTTAAATATAGCTTGCCTGTAGTTTATTTAGCGACCAGTTTTTTTTACTGGCAAGATTTTAATTTCCGGATATCAAAAACAAAAAGACGTTCAACCATTATGGTGATCGTTTTGTTGTTCTTACATGGGTTCTATTTTATTCTACAAACCTATGAATTAAAAAGACTGCCGCTTGCGACTTTTCAGGAGGCGATTAGTACTTTTGTGCTGATCGAAGCGTTGCTTTATTTTATCTTGGAACGAAAAATCAACGAGAAATCCATAGGCACTTTTATTTTCCCGTTCTTAACCGTTCTCATTTTAATAACGGTTTTTTTATCGGAAAACCCCAATCAAATTAATCCGGTATTATTTAAAATCGGTTTTGAATTGCATGTCCTGGCCATGCTTATCGCTTATTCCGGTTTTACACAGTCCTTTATGGCCAGTGTCCTTTTTCTGCAACTTTCAAATCAACTGCAAAAGCACAAAAGCGGTCTCTTTTATCGGCGTGTCCCGTCACTAAAATTTTTTAACCGTATAAGCAATTATGCCATGAATGCGGGAATTGTATTTTCCTTTATCGGTATGATGTTGGGAAGCTATTTTGGCTATAGGGTCTGGAATTTTGCGGTATTGTCCGATCCTAAAGTGCTGATGGTGTTTGCCATCTGGTTTATTTATCTTTTACATTATATTCTAAGGAAAGCGGGAAAACTTCCAAGCAAGGCAGCGGCCTATCTTTCTGTAGCGGCTTATGGTTCACTCATTTTGTCCGTCGTGCTCATCGCAACCACAATATCATCACTTCACCATTTTAATTGATAAATTTATGCGCCTATATTATCAGTATATCCCCAACCCCGCTGGCGACATAGAACATGCAATGCGCACATTGGCAGATAATGTGAATGATCTGTCAATTGATGAGTTTTTTCTTTTTGACACCGATCAGGGACGCGCTTTCTTTTGGTTCGATGAGGGTTATACAGAGCAAACACAAAACATAACAAATTTGTTAAGCAGGCTTTTTGCCGCACCGGAAAACAATTTATCCGGGACTGCCGCAATCAAAGAGTTCTTTTTGCAGACCATTGGGCTCAAAAGCATTAATGCCGGGGCACAGGTCTATGGCTTCAGAAAAAGCTTTACACTTTCACAAAAATTAGAACTAACCGGCCCCGTCTTCCGCTATCTCTATCATCAAAGCATTTGGCTTTCGGAAAAACTACGTAGTGAAAGTGAGTTTTATACCCTGGCCTGCAGCTATGACCGGGTGCTTGACGAGGTTGCGCGAAAAATATTCGGGAATGATACCCGACCTACCTTAAGCATGATTGGCGATAATACACCCTTTCTTGAAATACTGGCTGCTTTTAAGGAAGGACATCCGGATGCGCATAAAGACCATGGTCCCGCAAACCAACAAATAGACACGTTCCGGGCCGGGCTGATAACCCTGTTGGGAAATGATTATGAACAGATTATTGCCCATGAAGAAATCATAAAAACTTTCAATGCCAGCGGGGGACAACCCTTCCTGGTTATCGGGGACAAGCCCGGGCTTTCCTTTACAAATAACGTTTTCTATTATTCGCTTGATAATCTTCGCAGTATTGCCAGTCAAACATTAAGTGTGCGCAATAAAGAAGCAAAAAAAGTTTATAAGCTTATCGATAACGCAGTAAGGGATTATGAAGACTGGGTAAAGAGTGAATCCCGACATAAATTTTTAAATATCATTTCGAAATCACAAAAAATGCAGCAGGTTTTTGAAACCGTATCCAAAATTGCACAAACAAACATCACTGTTTTAATAAGTGGGGAAAGTGGCACGGGGAAAGAACTCATTGCCCAGGCCCTGCATAAATTAAGCGGTCGTGACCCTCAAAAACTGATCGTCGTAAATGCCGGGGCCATCCCGGAGAATTTGCTGGAAAGCGAATTGTTCGGCCATGTAAGAGGCGCCTTTACCGGGGCGATATCGGCCAAAAGCGGTTTATTTCTGGACGCTGATGGAGGCACCATTTTTCTTGATGAAATTGGTGAGTTGCCGCAAACACTTCAGGTTAAACTTTTACGCTTTTTACAAAGCGGGGAAATACGGCCGGTTGGCGGTAACCAGTCCCTTATTGTAGATGTAAGGGTTGTGGCAGCAACCAACCGTGATTTAATGGACATGGTGCAAAAAGGACTTTTCCGTAGTGATTTGTATTATCGGCTAAATGTAATCCCGATCCATTTGCCCCCCTTGAGACAACGCAAGGAGGATATTCCCTTGCTGGCCGCCCATTTTACCAGGCAATGTGCCCTGCGTATGGGCAGGGACATCGGACACATATCTGATAAGGCGCTTCAGAACCTGCTTCAATATGACTGGCCCGGCAATGTCCGTGAATTGGAAAATGTTATTGAGCATACCGTTGCCCTGGCGTCAGGGAAGGTTGTTCATGATTTTGATCTGCCGGAAACAATAACATCCCAACCTGCCAGTGTAAATAAATCCCTTTCTCTTAAAGAACTCGAACGGGAACATATACTAATGATGTTGAATAAATTTAATAATAACTATGATAAAGCCTGTGGGGCGCTGGGTATTAGCCGAACAACCCTTTGGCGAAAGTTGAAACTTTATGGTCTTCAGCCCCCCGGGGAGATTTCAGATTGAAACGGCCGTTTTTCATTTTGAAATGATTTTCTGTTTGATCACGGGTTTTAATTTTTTCTGCGCCAGGTTAATATTTAATTTTTCAACGTATTTTTTCCAGTTGCCCCTTTCTGACTTCCCGATAGAAATTTCATAAAACATCGATGACGCCCTGCCATCAAAGCGTTCGGACGGTTAACAATATTAAGTATGTTTATTTCCAGGCGCCTAATTTTATTTTTTACCATATCAGATCAGGTTATTTTCAGCCTAAGTTGTTTTTTGGCACAGCATTTGTTAATAGTTTCGAATTATTAATATTTAACAAATGGAGTATAAAATGAAATTTCAGATCAAATCCACACTAAAATTAGGGATTGCTTTGCTAGCCCTTTTCACGCTGGCTTCCTGTAGTTCAGATTCAACATCATCCAACAATCTTGGCGAAATATCCGGTACGGTAACATTTACGGGCCAATGGCCAACCGTAGGTGACATCCAGGTTTCTGCCTGGGCAAGTTGGCCACCAGCCGGGCCACCCGCGGCGGCAAGTGATGTTTTTACAAGTGGTGTAAACAGTCAAAGCTATAAGATTGAGGGCTTAAGCCAGGGTGAGTACCCGGTGATAACTATTGGCTGGCGTGATCCTGCCAATCCACAAGGCGCATTGGTTCTTGGCGTTTACTGGGCCAACTCCGACAGCGCCGGTGTTGATTCCACCGGATTGCCAAATGTCACACCGGAAGCGGTAAATATTACATCCGATAAACTCAATTGGGATAACGTGAACATGAAAGCCAACTTAGACGTTGTGCCTAAATCCTAAACGGCTCCTCCGCGGCTGGGGATTTTAGGGGAATCCCCGGCTGCATTTTTAAGAAGATGATTATGAAACCATTCCGAATAATATATCTTGTCCTGATTTTGCTCCTTCCTTTTATCTCTTATGCTGAATCCGAAGGAGCCAGCCTGAGCGGTGTTGTGTTTGACGCAGAAACCCTTCAGCCCCTGGAATATACCAATATCTATTTGGATGAAATGGCCATTGGCGCGGCTTCCCTGCGTAACGGATCATTTAAAATCGAAAATATCCCCGGCGGGCAATACACGGTTATTGCCTCGCGAATCGGCTATAAACCTTTTTCAAAAAAAATTAATTTTACCGGCGATGCTGTTAAACTCACCATTCCATTGACACAAAAGGTATTAAAATCCGAAGCCGTAACGGTAACGGCTACTTTAACCGAACAAACGGCGCATTTATCACCGGCAAAAATAACCACCGTAAACCGTCTGGAACTGCAAAACAAAACCGCGGTCTCTTTTGATGAAGTCCTGGAAACAGTCCCCGGGATATCTGTTTACCGGTCATCGGGAGCCTCCATTCAAAGTTTGTCAATCCGTGGCAGTTCCGATGTGGCCGGGGGGGGCGTCGGTAACCGGGTGTTGCTGCTCATCGATGGGCGCCCGGCGCTTTCGGCAGATACCGGTGGCGCCTTATGGGGTATGGTCCCCATTGAAGCCATAGACCATGTAGAAGTGCTGAAGGGTGCGTTTTCCAGTTTATATGGTTCTTCGGCCATGGGCGGGGTGGTAAACGTAATCACCCGTCGGCCAATGTATAAATGCCTGACACAGGTGTCTTTTAGCAGTGGAATATTTCAACAACCGGACGCAGGTTTACAATACCGCGATGCACCGGCGATGTACTATTCTACAGAACTGACCCATTCCGGTATTGCCGGTAAATTAAGCTATCTATTCAGTGCCAGCCGCAAAAAATCCGATGGCTTTTCACAAAACAACAGCTACGACAATTATAATTTCTTTTCCAAAATGCTTTATGATCTGCGTAATGAAAGATATCTTGAATTATCTCTTTCCTATGGTCATATCAATAACGATTATCCACATACCTGGATGAATAATTTACATCCCTTATTGGTTTTGCCAAAATACCGGGATGACCGTCAGGAAAAGACGAACAGTAGTTTTGATCTTAAATACCAGGCCAAGCCCAACGAAAACATCACATACTCCAGCAGGGTTTATGGATATCGGCTGGATGCCGCATCTTTTTTTAATCCAAACGATCCCGATTTGAAAATAGCGGGGAATCAGGAATACAATCTGCAAACGCATGTACACGCCACTAAGATTGGCTGGTTGAGCCAGGCCGAAGCAGAATGGGGCGATGGGCATAAGTCCATTGCCGGTATGGATTGGCAAGGCGATTTTGTTGCATCATCGCCGGACAGCGTAATGTACGGCAACCACCGTGTGGACAACCTGGCATTTTTTGCCCAGGATGAGTGGAAGCTTTCTTCAAAGGTTACTTCGACCATTGGCTTGCGCTGGGACAATAATCATTTATACAATGGCCCGACCCGGCAGGAAATAAGCGCCAACGTTGCCGTGCTCTATTCACCGTTGCCCAGCCTGGATTTGCGGCTACTTTACGGCCAGGGTTTTCGTTCCCCGTCTATTGCCGAACGGTTCTTCAAAAAGGAACTAAACGGGGGGACACTGTTTAAACCCAACCCAGACCTGAGGCCGGAAAAGATTGATTTTTCCATCGAGGGGGGCCTCAGCTGGCGTTGGGATAGTTTATTGGATGTCAGCCTCTCATATTTCCGTTATCATTATAAGGATATGATTTATTGGGTGGAGATATCCAAGGAAGAACAGGTAGTTTATACCTTGTTCCAGGTCCGCAATTTAAACAAGGCTTTTATGCAGGGCGCTGAGTTCACTTTACAGGTGCATCCTATTCCTGCGCTTACCCTTTTTGCCGGATATACATACCTGGACGCTAAAGACTTATCCGATAACCGGCAGGACGACTATTTAGCGTATCGTGTTAAACATTCATTTAATTTTTTTGGTGATTACCGTTTGCACCCCTTTCGCCTGCATCTGGACGGGCGTTATAAAAGCGCTGTAGATGAAGTGTTTTTGTACCCTCTTGAGGCGCCTAAGGCCTTTTGGGTAATGAACGCGAAACTCAGTTATAAATATTCTGACTCTATTGCATTAGCTCTTAGTTTGAAAAATATTTTTAACACTGCTTATGAAGAATTGGCCCGTTACCGCATGCCGGGACGAAATTTATTGTTTGATATTAATTTTACCTTTTGAGGATGTCATGTATCATTTTGTACACTTTATCCCGATAGTAACAACCATCTTTTCCATTTACTTTTCATACATACTTTTAAGCCGCTACCGCAAGCAACAAGAGAAGACCTATTTGCTCTGGTGGGGCATCGGGGTGGTGCTGTATGGCGTTGGTACTTTTACCGAATCATTCGTTTCTATCATTGGCTGGAATGAATATATTTTCCGGCTATGGTATATTTCGGGAGCGTTGCTTGGTGGTGCGCCGCTGGCACAGGGGACGGTTTATTTGTTGATGTCCAGGAAAAAGGCCGACCGGCTTACCGTCGTTTTAGTCAGTTTTATCATTGTTGCATCACTGATGGTTATTATTACGCCGCTTAATTTTTCACTGGTGGAAACTCACCGTCTGTCCGGCAGTGTAATCGAATGGCATTGGGTCCGTTTGTTCAGTCCATTTATAAACATTTATGCATTAATTTTCCTGGCCGGGGGCGCCATATATTCGGCACGGTTCTATAAAAAGCGTCCCGCGATGCGCAATAAATACCTGGCCAATATTTACATTGCCATCGGCGCGATCTTGCCTGGCATTGGTGGGAGTTTTACCCGATTTGGTTTTACAGAAGTACTGTACGTAACGGAATTTTTAGGACTCTTCTTAATTTTTATCGGTTATCTTAAGGCCCGAACCAAAACGCCGAGGGTTTTAGCGGAAGCATAATAAGCGGATTTGTCTTGGAACGACCAATCTTAAAAATTGGCACTTGTAGCTGGAAATATCCTTCCTGGGAGGGGTTGGTTTATTCCCGCGCCAAACCAGAGAATTATCTGAGTGAATACGCCAGAAAGTATAACACCGTCGAAATTGATCAATGGTTTTGGTCGTTGCATGCCGACGATAAGATAAGTTTGCCCCGCCCTGAGGTGGTGGCCAAATACAACGCGTCTGTGCCGGATGGTTTTATGTTCAGTGTAAAGGCGCCAAACAGTCTGACCCTTACCCGGCCCTATGCTTCGAAAACAAAAGTAAATCCATATTTTTTAGACCCGGCCCTGCTGGAGAAGTTTCTCAACAGCCTTGCGCCATTCGGTAACAAGCTTGGGCCGATTATCTTCCAGTTTGAATATTTGAACAAACAAAAGATGCCCAACCAGGGCGTTTTTCAGGAAAAGCTGGCGGCCTTTTTTAAACAGGCCCCAAAAGGATTTGTTTACGCCATCGAAATCCGCAATCCCAATTATCTGAACCCGGTATTTTTCAGTTTTCTAAAATCGCAACAACTCAGCTATGTTTTTATGGACGGCTATTATATGCCGCCGGTTTATGAAGTTTATAAAATTGCCAAAACCTGTATCTCAGGTTTCGCTGTTGTGCGGCTACTCGGGCCGGATCGCCAGGGGATTGAAAAACAAAGTGCCAAAATCTGGAACAAGCGCATCGCTCCGAGGGACAAATCCCTAAGCGCTATTGCTCAAATGATAAATGATTTGCTGTCCCGGGAAGTGGATATTGCCGTAAATGTAAATAACCATTATGAGGGCAGCGCGCCTCTTACCATAAAACAATTACTTGAACTACTCTAAACTATTTTGCCTTTTTAACCGCTGTTTGAAGACGGCGGCAACGTAGCGTTTGGGTATAGAGTTGGGATGAAGGCAGGATAAAAGAAATCCGGCTTGAGCCCCGGGGGCAAAGATGGCTCAACTGACTGTGGCCATTGGCCCGGATGAAATTATATCAATACTTACATATTTACCGGCAGTTGTGTATCTTATACCTATAGATTTGTTATTAGAACATGACCATAGGCCCGGCAATGACTGTAAAAGCCAGCAAACATATAGTTTTCTTCACATTAATCATCCTGGCGCTTGCGCAATTGCTTTATGCATCAGATATCGATAGCACGGTAAGCCGGCCACGGATAGGCCTGGCCCTTTCCGGTGGAGGCGCCCGGGGGTTTGCCCACATCGGCACCCTGAAAATGCTGGATTCGCTGAACATCCCTGTGGATTATATCGCAGGTACCAGTATGGGCGGTATCGTCGGTGCGCTTTATGCCGTTGGTTACTCCGGAAAAGAAATCGAGCAAATTGCTTTAAATACCAATTGGGAAGAAGTTATCTCGGATACGCCCACGCGTTCGCGCCTGCCCTTTCTTACAAAAAAACTGACCGGTAAATATCTTTTTTCCTTGCCCATGCAGGGGTTTTTCCCTGTTCTGCCATCCGGGTTAATAAAGGGGCAAAAGGTTTTTCAAAATTTGTCCCGTTTGATTTACTCTTATCAAAATGTTAATGACTTTTCCGATTTGCCCATCCCGTTTAAATGTGTGTCCGTTGATATAATATCCGGCAATGAAGTTGTGCTGGACCATGGCTCGCTCGCCCTGGCGCTTAGGGCAACCATGTCGATTCCAACTATTTTTGCCCCGGTTGAATGGGGCGATTCGCTACTGGTGGATGGTTTTGTAAGCAATAATCTGCCGGTGGACGTGGTGAGGAAAATGGGCGCCGATATTGTTATCTCGGTAAATGTGGGCACACCGAAAAAAGACCGTGAACATTTAAACTCCATTCTGGACATACTTGAACAAACCATAAACCTGGCCAGTTTTAGAAAAGAAAAAAAAGCCATACGTGAAAGCAATATAGTAATTACGCCGGAGCTTGGCGATTACAGCACGGCAAGTTTTGCGAGTGAAGATGTGGCAAGCATAATCCATCTTGGCGAAAAAGCCGCAGCCGGAAAGGTGAACGCCTGTGAACGGGTCAAAAGCGACTACTCCCTAAACAAATTAAACTTAGCTAAATCTAAATTGGCCGGGGCCGAGAAAAAAGTGAAATTACACGGCGTTGTGATTGCAGGAAACACCACATTGCCCTTTGATTTTGTCTCAGACCTCTTTGACCTAAAAGCGGGGGATATGTGCACGCAGGATACCATCGATGCCTGTATTTTTCGTATGAAAAAGACCGGTTATTTTAAAGATGTAAAATATGAGATCAAGAATGCGGCCAATGATGAAATAAACCTGATAATCAATGTGAAAGAGCGCCGAAAACCGCGTATCCATGACGTGGCCATAACCGGAAACAAGTACCTGCCCTTTACCTTTATCGCCAATTTGTTAAACGTTAAACCAGGCATGGTTTTCGACACGGATAAAATTGACAAGAATATTACCGAGCTTTATGGTCTGGGATATTTTGAAACCATTCAATATGAAATTGTCCCTATAAACGGTAATAATATCCGTTTGATATTCCATATCAAAGAGCGTCCCAAAAGAACATTGCAAATTGGTGCACGCTTTGATACGCAATATAAATTTATTGGCGCGCTTAACCTGAACGGCGCCGGTTTTTTAAGCTCGGAAGTGCGCCTGGAAAGCGAACTTCAGTTTGGTGGTTTAACCCGCTTTAATTTTCGCGTCTCATATCCCACCCGGACACTGGATTACCCGATTTATCCCTTTATGCGTCTGGCCTATAAAGATATTCTTACCGATGTATATAATGCCTTTGGGGAAGTGAGCAATAAGTTTCATGACCGCTCTTCGACCTTTGCCTCCGGTCTTGGGTTTTTAATTGGCAACACTTTTAATTTTGAAGTGGAATATAACCGGGAAAGTGTCAATCTTTACCCGGACGTTACCATATATGCCCAGCCGGATTCGGCCAACGGACAGGAGACGTTGGTTAAAATTGCCGGAAACATCACCTATGACTCGATGAACGACGCCGCCTTTCCCACCAGTGGCCTAAAAGTGGTTTCGGGCTTTGAAAACAGCATGGAAGCACTGGGCTCAAAAAAAGTTTATCAACGCTTTGATCTGGGGATATCCTATTATTTGTCGATTAATGCCGGAAATATTCTGCGTTGGCATGCGTTCTTTGGGATCGGGACAAAGGGAATGCCGGTTACCCGTTATTTTTATCGTGGTGGTCCCGCGGATTTTATCGGTGCGGATTACCAACAGTTATCCGGTTATAAAGTTGAGATCGCCGGTTTGGACTATAGCCGCCACCTTTATCGGCGTATATATGCCACGCTTTCTTTGGCAGTGGCCGATCACCGGGCGGAATATATAAACCCGGCAGATCCGGGTTTTAGCGGTCTGCTGTACGGTGTATCCGTCGGGGCAGTTTTGCGTTCGCCATTGGGGCCGATAAAAGCGCAGTACGCGCGGGGTTTCGGCCAGGCTTATCATTTTCCACAAAACCGTTCGTATCTGTTTGTTACCGCCGGATTTAAATTCTAATGCAAAAAAATCCCCCGCCAACCTTTTATTAACGGGGGATGGTTTATTCGGCTCTACTGGGTTTTGTGTGGGTAAATACTTAGATAGAAAGAAAATTCAGA
>CAYWBI010000139.1:0-10267 GCA_964456445.1 uncultured Calditrichaceae bacterium | reverse complement strand
TAACTGAAATACAGGCTTCAATTTTGTGCTGGATATTTTAAATTTACTTCTATTATTAAAACAGAATCTGGATAACTTTTGGGTAGTGGAACAATTGGAAATAATGATTTTATCGCACGAATACTTGATTCTTCTAACTTTTTATCTCCTTCATGTTTTAATACTTCTAATTTTACAAGATTTCCGTTTCTATCAATTGAATACCGCATAATTGTATTGCCGGATATATTGCCATTTAAATATGCTTCAGGGACTACCCAATTCGTATATAGTTTTTCCTGCATATTTTTAATATATGGCTTCCATTTCCAATTAAAGTTATTTACATGAAATACACTTTTTGAAATATTGATTTTTCCGTTTGAAGAATCTTGCTGACTCCTCGTGTGAATAATTGTTGTTGTTTTTGATTTATAATTATTATTTTCTGTGTAAGTTTTTTGAATATAACCTGAAGATGTACAAGATGTTAATAAGATGATGATAGTTGCAACTATTCTAAAAAGCATATTTATACCCAATAGTTTGAAATGTGGTATCAAGGCCCCGATTTGTATTAGCGTTAAAATAATCAAGTATGATTTATGAACATTAATTGACTATGAATAGCTCGTAATATGACATAAAAATCACGTCTTCAAGATCAGATGATTTTTAATCCACAATTCATCCTTTTTTCCCACGGGTGGTGGTGATGGTCTAAAAGAGTGCAATTGTTATATCGGTTCGTCAATGCGATTTATTGTTTTTCCTTCGTTTTAAGAGCCACCCCGTAACAGGAAGCAATATTGCTGCCCATAGCCATTGCCAGTTGTTTTGGAAAAATAGCAGGATTTTTTGTCTGTTTGTAACTTGAACCTCTATATCCTTGTCAAAAGTTCTGATGGCCCGTGGGGTACTGTGCCCATCGATATCTAAAAGAGCGGTCACCGTAAGGTGCAATTTATTTGTTCCTTCCTCCTTAGGGTGTATTTCCCATTTCCATTCTGTTTGTCGGTGCTTTGAGACCGCTTGTATTTCGGGCGTTATAGCGGAAATTTGGAACTTATAGCCTGTAAGACGGGCCTCCATTCGATTACTTATTTTAATTGTGGCCCCGATTTTTTTCCCTTCCTCTGTAATTAATTTTTTGAGTGTTTCGATGCTGTCCGCGAGACTAAGGATAAGTTGAATCTGAGGCGAATCATCTATGTTGATTTTAGACGGAACATTGAAAACCACTGCCCCCAATTCCATCTCATCTAAAAGTTTATCAACATTGCTTTGATGAAAGATGTCTGTTTTCTTGTCTTCAGATATAACTTGATAGTCCGATGGTCGGCCATTGTATTGAATGAGAGATATGATAAGAAGAACGGCAACAAGCGCTCCCGCACCGATGATGGTTTTCCATTCTTTTTTCATCGCTCCCCCGTGCAGTTATTAAAAGTGTTAAATTTTATTAATACTGTCCTAACAATACGACATAAATATCACATCTTCAAGGTCAGACGATTTTTAATCCACAATTGCCCCTTTTTCCCACGCATGGCGATGGTAGATGCATGGACCCGCGACTGTTGTTGAAAATTGCGGCCCGGCTAAAATTGTGTGCCTGAATACCGTAGGGCATGTTAACGGTCATGGGGAAACCGGGGAGCGCCTTAGGCAGAAAGTTATGACAGCCCGTTTCCATGGTTGCCGCGGTTTACAGCGGCAGACCGGGCACCGTTGCCATGTTGGGCGATATACAGCAATTCCGATTCGCTTTTACCGTTTGGCAGGGCATGGATATTTTGACGGGCTTGTTTCAGCAAGCACAGCGGATATTCAAGGTCCATGGGGGTGCCTTGGTTTGTGATGACAGATTTTGTATTTTTTGCTGAATGTTAAAAAATGCGGATGCAGGATGTGGTATTTAATTTACGCAGAAAAATATAAGTTAGGAAAATTGGCGATAGAAGTGTTGCATTTTGAGGTTAGGTGGTTAAATTAGATCAAAATTGAGTTGGTTAGGAAAAAGTAACCATAGTTTCGTTATTTTTTGATTTTATTTTGTAATTTTTTAGATGCCATTTTTTTCGACCCTTTTTGAAAGGAACGTAATTGTCAATGAAGCAGATTTGTTCATACATGGCTCATGTCCGAGAAAAAGATAAACGCGTGCAATGTTTAAATACGCACTTGGTGGAGGTTTCCGATATTTGTGGAGGAATGGCCGCTAAGATCGGCATGCAAAAAGCAGGGCAATTAATCGGAGCTTTACATGACCTTGGAAAATACAGCGATCAATTTCAGGTATATTTAAAATCGGCAACAAATTATATCAATCCCGATGAAGATGAATATGTTGATTATAAGGGGCTTAAAGGAAAAATAGATCATTCAAGTGCTGGAGCGCAGTGGGCTTGGACACATTTTAAGAAGCATGGAAAAAATGGAATTTTAGTCGGGCAAATTCTTAGCCTGTGTATTGCCTCCCATCATAGCGGCCTTATCAATTGTTTAAATAAGGATGGCGAAAATACTTTTTTTAAGCGTATGGCAAAAGAGGATAAAAAGACACATTTAAGAGAATGTTTGGCAAAAGTTGATCAAGATGTATCAGCGATATTATCCACAATCGGTTACAAAGATATTCTCAATCAGATTTTACCTCATTTAAAAAATCTAATTAAAGAAGGGCAAACTCAAATAATTTATTTTTATTTTGGCATGTTAAACCGTTTTCTTTTGAGTTGTCTTATTGATGCTGACCGTATAAATACGGCTGACTTTGAAAATCCGGAGAATAAATTAGTTAGAAGAATGGAGAAGCCGGATTGGAACCGGGCAATTCAAAATCTGGAAGAATCCTTGTTGGCTTTTAATAAGCCACTTGATATAAATAAAATTAGGCGGAATATTTCAGATCAATGTAAGGGCAAAGCCTTAAAGCCGCCTGGTGTTTTCAGTTTAACTGTGCCGACCGGAGGAGGAAAAACATTAGCAAGCCTAAGGTTTGCCTTACATCATGCACAGAAATATGGGATGGAAAAAATTATTTATATAATTCCATATACATCGATCATTGAACAAAACGCTGGTAAAATACGAGAAGTTCTTAATCTTTCTGAGAAAGATGATTGGGTTTTGGAAATCCATTCTAATTTGGAACCGGAAATGCAAACATGGCAAGGTAAACTGATTTCGGAAAATTGGGATAGTCCTATAATTTTAACAACCATGGTGCAGTTTCTTGAGGTTCTCTTTAGCTCAGGAACAAACCGTGCCAGAATTATGCACCAGTTGGCAAACAGCATTTTAATATTTGATGAAATCCAAACATTACCTATAAAGTGTACGCATCTTTTCTGCAATGCTATTAATTTTTTAACAAAAACAACCAATACAACAACAATTTTGTGTACGGCAACACAGCCATTGTTGAACAAACTTTCAAATCCACAATTCGGGCAACTATATATTCCACCAGAAAATGAATTGATAGACAATGTTGAATATTTATTTGATGAATTAAAACGTGTAAATATTATAAATAATATTAAAGTTAATGGATGGAGTGGAGAAGAAGTTACCGAGCTTGCTATCGGAAAAGTAAATGAAAAAGGAAATTGTCTGGTTATTGTAAATACAAAAGATTGGGCGCAAAAATTATATACTGCCTGTATGGAGAAATCGCCCGGATTTTCAATCTACCATCTTAGTACACATCTTTGTCCAAAACACAGAAAAGATATTTTTGCCAAAATAAATCATAAATTGAATAAAGGTGAACCTTTTCTTTGTATCAGTACGCAGCTAATAGAAGCTGGGGTTGATATTGATTTTTTCAGCGTAATACGGTTTGTTGCGGGATTGGATTCGATTGCGCAGGCCGCCGGTCGCTGTAATCGCAATGGCATAAGAGAAACAGCAGAGGTTTTAGTTGTAAACCCTGATTCAGAGAATATTGATTTTCTGACTGATATAAAAGAAGGTAAAAATGTAGCCATGCGTATTTTTAACGAGCAGCCTGATGCGGATTATACATCACCCCAGCTTATGGAAACATATTTTTACTATTATTTTTATAAAAGAAGTGACGATATGCGTTATACAATTCCTGAAAATATTTATGGCAGAGATGAAAATTTATTAAGGTTGCTAAGCGATAACGCCTTTAACCCGGGGAAAACAGCAACGCCGGCCTATCTTTTAAAACAATCTTTTATGGATGCCGGTAAATTATTTAAAACGATTAACGCTCCCACGCAGGCAATTATAGTACCATACCAAAAGGGTATGGAAATTATTGGTGACCTTTGTTCGCATTCGATTACATATGATCCGAATAAATTTTATCAATTGCTTAGAAAAGCACAAAGATATAGTATAAATATTTTTCCCAAGGCTTTTCGGGAACTAAGAGAGGTCAATGCCTTGAGAGAAATAAGGCCGGGAGAAGAAATTTTTTATCTGGATGAAAAATTTTACAGCAAAGAATTCGGCCTTGTGAAGGATGGAAATGCACAAATGTCTCTCAAAAACTATTAAAAGGAGGTGCCATGCGAAATGAAATTAGCTTTAAAGTATATGGCCGCTATGCATTATTCACCGATCCTTTAACCAAAATAGGTGGCGAAAAATTTTCGTACCAGATCCCAACCTATGAGGCAATAAAAGGGATACTTAAATCCATATATTGGAAGCCAACCCTTATCTGGTATGTGGATAAAGTACGGGTGATGAAACCCATACGGACGCAAACAAAAGGGATTAAACCGCTAATTTGGGGAGGGGGAAACAGCTTGGCGATCTATACCTTTCTTCATGAGGTCGAGTATCAGGTACTGGCCCATTTTGAATGGAATTACCACCGTGAAAAATTAAAAAATGATCGTATTGACGGGAAACATTATTCAATTGCAAAACGCATGTTGGAAAAAGGAGGGCGCCAGGATATCTTCCTTGGGACACGAGATTGCCAGGGGTATGTTGAACCTTGTGAATTTGGAGAATGCGCAAGCCCGTATGATAATCTTGATGAATTAGCTTTTGGATTAATGTTTCATGGCTTTGACTATCCCGATGAAACAGGTAATGAAGAATTATATAGCCGATTTTGGAATGCGACTATGAAGTTTGGGGTTATTAATTTCCCCAAACCTAAGGAATGTGAAGTAAGGCGTTTTATTAGGCCGATGAAACGTAAAGAGTTTGCCTTGGACGAGAACCTCATGCCAGTTGAAAAATTGGAGAAAGAGTTATGAGTTGGATTAGCAAATTATACCAAACCCATGAATGTATCCAAAGTTTGGATCAGCCACCGTCAATTTGGCCAATTTCGCATATAAGTAAAAATGCTCATATTGAGATTGTAATAGATATTAATGGAAATATTGATCTGAATAGGATAAGAAAATTAGAGGCAAACGAAGCATCAACAATTATTCCCAGTACTGAAAGTTCTGCAAATAGAACAGGTAAACTCAATGCACCACATCCATTATCAGATGAGATCGGTTATTGTGCAGCGGATTTTCCTGGAATTGATTCTGAAAGATACGAAAAATATATAAGTCAATTAAAGTCATGGAATTTATCTGAGTATTCCCATCCCAAAATTACCGCAATATATACATATTTAATAAAAAAGAACTTATGGAATGACGTTTCTAGTTCTATTGAATTCCCATTTAACTTTAAAGGTAAAAGTGGTTCTACTAAAATTAAAGCGGATAAAGCTTTTATTAGGTGGAGAGTCGAAGAAGAAAATAATCCTGTTAGCGCTACTTGGGAAGATACTTCTCTAATCAATGCTTGGATTGATTATGATAACAAATATAATGCAAAAAACGGATTCTGTTACGTTACGGGCAAGTCTATGAGAATTGCGGAAAAGCATCCACGTTTTATACGAAATTCAGGTGATGGCGGAAAATTAATATCATCAAACGATACAAGCGGATTTACTTACAAAGGAAGGTTTCTGAATGCTTCACAGGCGGCGAGTGTAGGATATGAAGTAACTCAAAAAGCTCATAATACACTTCGTTGGCTTATTAGTAGGCAAGGATATAGGAATGGGGATCAGGCCATTGTATCATGGGCTGTTTCTGGCAGAAACGTACCGAAACCCTTGGCCGATACATTTTCCTTTTTAGAAGAAGGAGATGAAAATGAAATTGAAGAATCAAATGAAATATTGAATCATTCAAGCGATCTTGGTCAGACTTTTGCTGTAAACTTAAGAAAGTATATGCTTGGTTTTAGCCAAAAATTAATTCCGACGGAAGAGATTATAATTATGGGACTCGATTCCGCTACAACGGGGCGGCTGGCGATAACATACTATAAAGAAATGTTCGCAGAAGAATATATTGATAAGATTATGAAATGGCATATTGAGTTTGCTTGGTATCAGAGACACAAAGATGAAAAAAAAACAATTTGGCTACCCGGTTGTCCAAATCCTTTTGATATTTATAATACTTGCTTTGGAGCTAATCTTAGTGATTCACTAAAAAAAAATACATTACAGCGTATTTTACCATGTATTGTTGAGGGAAGGCCTTTCCCACTAGATATTGTTAATTTGGCTATAAAAAGCGCTGTAAATAAAACTAAATACTCCAAGGATAAACTTTGGCTTTGGGAAAAGAATATTGGTATTGCATGCAGTTTATATAAAGGTTTTTGCATAAGACAGACTGATTTAAATAAAAGGAGAGAATATATTATGGCTATAGAAGAAAGTAATAATTCCAGAGATTATTTATATGGCCGTTTATTGGCAATTGCAGAATATATTGAAGAAATGGCACTAATTGTTGCTCAAGAAAAACGTAGCACTACTGCTGCTCGTCTCATGCAATATTTTGCCGAGAGGCCATTTAGCACCTGGCGAAATATAGAAATGGCACTACAGCCTTATAAACAAAGACTCTACAATAAAAGAAGAGGGTTTATTGTTAATAGGGAGAAAGATTTGGATGAGGTATATTCAAAGTTTGTAGAATCATCCTTTATGGATGATAGCCCTTTATCAGGTGAGTTTTTACTGGCATATCATGTTCAAAGATTAGAATTCCAGAAGAAAAAAAATAATGAAAATAATAAATAAGATGATGATAATAATTAATGGAGGACGTAATGAGTTTACAAAATAAAATTGATTTTGCTGTCATTATAAACGTAAAAAGAGCAAACCCCAATGGCGATCCTTTAAATAATAATAGACCTAGAGTTGATTATGAAGGGTTCGGTGAAATCTCGGATGTATGTTTAAAAAGAAAAATTAGAAATCGTATGATGGCATTGAAACAAAATGTATTTGTCCAATCAGATGATAATAAAAGTGATGGGATGCCAAGTTTAAGGGCACGTGCTGAATCTCAGGAATATGGCATAGGAAAAGAAGCTTTTAATATAAAAAAAACAGAAACTGTGCAAACTGCAAAACGTGCTTGTGAAAAATGGTTGGATGTGCGGACTTTCGGACAATTATTTGCATTTAAAAATAATAATAAGGAAGGCGTATCCATAGCAATCCGTGGCCCCGTATCTATTCAATCAGCATTTAGCATAAAACCAATTATGGTCTCGAGTATCCAAATTACAAAGAGCGTCAGTGGCGAAGGCGATGGCAGTAAAAAAGCCTCCGATACCATGGGCATGAAGCATCGTGTTGATAATGCCGTATATGTAACCTATGGTAGTATGAACCCTCAATTGGCCGAAAAAACCGGTTTTAGCGACCAAGATGCCAAAGTCGTTAAAAATATCTTGCCAACCTTATTCGAAGGTGATGCCTCTTCGGCAAGGCCGGAAGGCAGCATGGCAGTAGAAAAAGTTATTTGGTGGAAACATAATTGTAAATCCGGCCAGTATTCTTCGGCAAAGGTACACCGTACTTTATCAGTAAATTCGGATGGAAGCTACAGCCTTTCACATTTAGACGGGCTTGATCCTGATGAAATTGATGGCTTTTAAGCCATGTATTCGGAAACTGAACTCCTAATGCTCTCCGGGCTGCAACATGTGCTTTTTTGCGAACGCCAATGGGCCTTGATCCATCTTGAACAGCAATGGGCCGAAAATACCCTCACCATGTGGGGCAACATGATGCACGAAAAGGTGCATTCGGCCCAAAACGAGCAACGTAGAAAAATCCGTCTGGTGCGGACCCTGCGCCTGGTTTCCTATCAGCTTGGCCTGGTGGGGCAATCGGATATGGTCGAATTTCATCGTTGCCCAAAAGGCGGGCAGGGGGCAAAACTTAAAGGGCAGTCCGGCCTCTGGCAGCCTTTCCCGGTGGAGTATAAACGCGGTAAACCCAAAAAGGACAAATCCGACGAAGTGCAATTATGCGCCCAGGCCCTGTGCCTGGAGGAGATGCTCAAAACAGATATTCCCGAAGGCGCAATATTTTACGGTAAAAATAAACGACGGCAGCCTGTACGTTTCGATCCTGAGCTGCGTGGGCTTACGGTTCAAACCGCCCGGCGGGTACATGAACTGTTCGATGCCCGCGTCACGCCCCCGGCCCGTTATGACGCCCGCTGCAAAGCCTGTTCGCTGATCGCCATTTGCATGCCCGATAAAATCCGCTCCGTGCGCGGTTATGTACAACGTATGATTGGAGAAAGCTGATGCGGAAAATGTTGAACACCCTGTATATCACCACACAGGGCAGTTGGCTGTTTAAGGACGGCGAAACCGTGGCCATTAAAGTGGAAAACCAGGTACGCGCCCGTTTGCCCATCCATACCTTGAGCGGCTTGGTCTGTTTTGGACAGGTAACCTGCAGCCCGTTTTTGCTGGGGCATTGCGCGCAAAACGATGTGGGCGTCAGTTTTCTTACCAATCATGGCCGGTTTTTGGCGCGGGTGCAGGGCCCTGTTTCCGGTAACGTGCTGTTGCGCCGCCAGCAGTACCGGTTGGCCGACAGCCCGGAACACTCGGCCGGGGTCGCCGCTAATATTGTCCTTGGTAAGGCGCTGAATACACTTAAGGTCCTGACCCGGGCCCGCCGCGACCATGGGGATAAGATCGATAAGGAAAAATTTGCCCTGGCGGAAAATGAAATCCGCCAGCTTGTCCGTCAGTTGGAAAAGGGGGCGGCGCTGGATACGGTGCGCGGTATGGAAGGCAAGATTGCTGCGGATTACTTTGCGCTGTTTGATCAATTGATTACCGCGCAGAAGGAATCGTTTGTCTTTAAAAACCGTAACCGTCGCCCGCCGCGGGATGCCGTTAATGCCATGCTTTCCTTTGTTTACACCCTGCTCTACCACGACGCCTGTTCCGCCCTGGAAAGCGTGGGGCTGGATCCCGCCGTGGGTTTTTTGCACCGTGACCGTCCGGGACGGCAGGGGCTTGGGCTGGATTTGATGGAAGAAATGCGTTCGGTGCTGGCAGATCGCCTGGCGTTGTCGCTGATCAATCTTAAAAAAATTAATCCGAAAGGGTTTGAGCAAAGCGAATCCGGCGCGGTGCTGATGGACGACGATACACGTAAGACCGTGCTGGTGGCCTATCAGGAACGCAAACAGGAAGAGTTAAAACATCCATTTTTAGATGAAAAGATCCCTTTGGGGATGGTCCTGTTTGCCCAGGCCCAGCTCATGGCCCGCTTTATCCGCGGAGATCTGGACGGCTATCCGCCCTTTATCTGGAGATGAAACTATGATGGTGCTTATAAGTTATGATATCAGTATGGACGATAAACGCGGCGCCCGGCGTTTGCGAAGGGTGGCCAAAATTTGTACTAATTACGGTCAACGCGTACAATACTCCGTTTTTGAATGCAGTCTGGACCCGGCGCTGTGGGTAAAGGTACGCGCCCGGTTGATTGAAACCATCGATGAGGAAAAGGACAGCCTGCGGTTTTATTTTCTTGGCGCCAACTGGAAACGGCGGATCGAACATATCGGGGCAAAGGAAAGCCTTGACCCGGACGGTCCGCTGGTGTTGTAAACCCGCGCGAACCTAAAGCGCACATAAAAAAGGGGAAGGGGGAAGCCGTCGATAAACAAAAGCAAAACAGAGGTTTAAAAAGAAGGCAAGAAAAAAGTAATTGCGGCAATTACCGCCGTTCGCAAAACAGCTCTGGGAAAGCCCGGGATATCGGGCTTTAAAAAGGGCGCAGTCGCTCCCCGTGCGGGAGCGTGGATTGAAACATAGTTATTAGCCGCATCGCCCCCCAGGTAAATCACTGTCGCTCCCCGTGCGGGAGCGTGGATTGAAACATAAAAACATTATAAAAATGATTATATCCTGCAGGTGTCGCTCCCCGTGCGGGAGC
>CAYWBI010000138.1:0-10340 GCA_964456445.1 uncultured Calditrichaceae bacterium | reverse complement strand
TCATGTTCATTAAAAGGCGTATTCTATTTCCACACAAAAACCAGTAGAGCCATTAAAAGGAACCGCATCATGCAAAATTTAATCGATCGTCTGAGTGTGCAAAGCGAGGCATTTCAGGAAAGCTATACCATTCTTAGCCGTTCAAAAAACCTTGAAGAAATGGCAAAAAGGTTTTTTCATGTTCTGCGCGGCAACTTACTGGTTGTAAATGCCTGCATCTTTATTAAAGATAAAAATCAGGACCGTTGGTGTCCGCTTTTCGCAAAATCCGCAATATCGACAGAAATGTCCACAGATGTTTTCAACCGGGTAAGCGGATATTGTATTGCCGATGTGGACGACCCCAATTATCCGCTGTGCATTAAACATGCACTCATCGACAAGGCCTCCATAGGAATTCTGCTTGGGGCTAAACTGGATAAAACGGGTTATAGCGCCTTCGATAAAATTGTACTCCAGTTTTTTTTGCAGCAGCTCGACAGCGCGTATCAGTTTTACATGTCGCGTAAAAAAGAAAAACAACTGATCTTTAACCTCAACCAGCGTGTTCTGCAATTAAACAGCCTGATCGATACCGGAATTGAAGTTGCGCGTCTGCATGATGACAGCGCCCTTTTACATCTTGCCCTGGAACGCGTTTTGGCGCTGACCAACGCATCCAAGGGGATGCTGCGCATAACAAAGGGGCGCAAGGTTTTGCAAAAGATTTATTACCCGTCCAGTTTTAAATCAAAACATTTGTTGAATGGGACATACCAAATAGATGCGGCATTTTCTTTCTCGGATAAAGTCTATACTTTCTATCTTTTTGAAAAAGAAAGCCGTAATGGTTATACTAAGTTTGACGCAACCGATCGCCTTCTGCTGGATGCCTTTGCCCGTCAGGTTCATGCTTCCTTGGAGAACCAGTTCCTGCATCTGGAGGCGCTGGAAAAAGAACGCATCGATAAGGAAATTTCACTGGCAGGCTCCATTCAAAAGAAGCTTATTCCCGATAAATTACCGGATATTCATGGCTATGAACTCTGCGGTAGCTATACACCAACACGATTTATAGGGGGCGATCTTTACGATTGTATCCCATTAAAAGACGGTCGGTTTGCATTGATCATGGCCGATGTTTCCGGCAAAGGTGTGGCAGCCGGATTGTTGGTAAGTACATTGCACGCCTCGGTTCATGCCCATCTGCAAAATGGCACTATTGATTTGCCTGCCCTGGTACAGACTTTGAACGAGGTGATCTTCGACGCGGCAACCATCGAAAAATACATAACCGCCTTCTTTGCGCTGCTCGACCCTCAAAGCGGTGAATTGGAATCTGTAAGCGCCGGACATAACCCAATCTATATTTTACGTAAAAACAAAAAGGTCGATGAACTCCTTACAGGCGGAATTCCTTTGGGTATGATGCGGATGTCTTTTCCCTACGAGAGTTTAAAAACCACCATCGAACCAGGAGACAGTATCCTGCTTTATACCGATGGTGTAACAGAAGCTATGAACGAAGAGGAGGAAGAGTTTGATGACATCTATCCTTTAAAGGATTTTTTGATATCGCAGCATGGGGTGGATGCCAAAAGCTGTATCGACAACCTTGTTGCCAACCTTAAACAATTTACCGGAGATACCCCGCAGAGCGACGATATTACAGCGCTCTATATAACCCGGAATTGAAGACCTCTATTCACTCCCGAAGGGACAAAACAAATCTGAAACAAGTCAGTTGCGGATTTCATCCGGTCGGTTCTGCAATCTTTTAAGCGGGAAATTTATTACCTGAGCAGAACTCGTGCATTGTAAAGCCGTTGACCCTGAATTAATATTGGGACAGACGCACTTTCATTTACCCAAAAAATCCAATAGCGCATTTATAAATGTCAAAGGGTGCGGCGGACAACCGGGGATATACAAATCGACAGCTATGTCGGTCATAAAATTCCGGTTTAATTCCGGGGAACCGGCAAACAACCCGCCACTTATGGCACAGGCGCCAACGGCGATAACCACCTTTGGTCCGGCGATACCCTCCCAGGCGTCTGTTAAGGCCGCTGCCATATTTTTCGTAATCGGGCCGGTAAGTACAATGCCATCTGCATGGCGTGGGGCAGGGACAAAATCGATCCCAAAACGTTCCATATCAAAATTCACATTTCCACTGGCGCCCAGCTCGGTTTCACAACCGTTGCAACCGCCCGCAGATACCTGGCGCAATTTTAAGGAACGGCCAAACATTTTATGAATTTCGTAACGTGCCGAGATGGCTTTACTTTGAAAATCCGACGCGGTGTTTCCGGATGAAAGCCATAAATTAGCACGTTTATCTGCCGCCAAACGGTGATCCGGGCTAAAATGAATCGCCCCATCCGGGCAAGCACGTTCACAATCGGCACAGAAAATACAACGTCCAAGATCAAGTCTCAGTGGTTCTTTTGCAATCGCATCTGTAGGACAAGCGCTGATGCAATCGGTACAACCATCACTACAGCTGGTTTCATCCAGCAGGGGAAAACCGCGGAACTCCGCCGGTGTTTGAGCGGCCCGAAGATCGGCAATGAGTGGATGACCATGATGCTTACGCAATTTTAGCAAATCGAACATTTTTTAAATCCTCTCTTATAGATCAAATCCGCAATAGGACAGGTTAAAACTTTTATTGCACAACGGAAAATCCGATATGCCTTCATCACGTACCGATAACGCCACCGCGGGCCAATTGTTAAACGAAGGGTCTTTTATTTTATAACGTTGTAATTTTCCATCTTCATCACTTAGCGCCACATGGGAAATTTCTCCGCGCCAGCCCTCGGTCATAGAAAGAACAAACTGATTCGGTTTGATACTATCCATTGGAGCCGATAAGCCGCTTGAACTCAGAGCATCTATTTGGCCACGTATAATTCGGATTGCATGAAAAATTTCCACAAAACGGGCATAGGCCCGTGCAAAAACATCGCCACTTTTCAGACTATATCCATGGACAGGAAATTGGCGATAGCTGCCATATGGGAAATCCACGCGGACATCGATTGCTACCCCACTGGCCCGGGCGGCGGGACCTACCATGCCAATCTCCACGGCGGTGGCGCGCGGGATGCAACCGGTTTTTTCAAAACGCGATAACACGGAGGCCGATTCGAACAATATATGTCCACCACGTTCGGTCTGGGCTTCCACTTCCCCAAGCATTGTATGGATCTTTTTGATTAACGCCAATGAAATGTCAAATTGAACACCACCCACCATGAATAATCCTCGGCCAAAACGACTGCCACAAAGAGCCAGTGTGGTATTGATAACTTTTGTACGTAAAGCAGCAAAGACCGCATTGCCGGTAAGATAGGCTGCATCCCCGGACAGGGCGGATAAATCCCCAAGGTGTGTAGCGATACGTTCCAATTCGAGCGCAATGGTACGGATTTGCATCACGCGAGGTGATACCCGGATGCCGCTCAAGGCTTCCATGGCACACACATAGGTGCCGGTATGGCCGATCACCGTATCCCCGGCGATTGATTCCGCGAGCCTCAGCGGATAGAGGGCCTTATGCTGGTTCTTAAGAAAAAGCGCTTCCAGGCCACGATGTTGAAAGCCATGTTCTATTTCCAAAAAATGAATTTTCTCTCCTACACAGGAAAAGCGAAAATGCCCCGGTTCAATTATCCCGGCATGGATGGGCCCAACACCAACCTCGTGCACTTCCTCACCCTGCATACTAAAAAAATTATAGGGTTTCTCCCCGGGATCGACACCTGCAATGCCATGACGGACGGGCTTAAGCCAGGGGTGGCCCAGCGGTTCAATATTAAATTGTTCGTAAATTTCCCGTTCAAACAGATGCAGCGCCGGCAGCTGAGGCGTTAGAGACGGGTAACTTTCTTCGCCTTGCAAGTTTACACGCGCCAGCTGAATCCTGGAATGAGCATCCTGGGCAAGGACCGCATATATAAATATATCCCCGCCATGCCGCGCCGCAAAATATTGCACGACACGTTTACCGTCGGCCGCTGCCGCTACGATATGCTCCCGGAACCTCTTCATGGAAAATTCCGGTATGGTGTCCAGCGGAACGGATTGTAAATTCCTGATATCTAACCAATTCATCAATAAACCTTTTTTATTTTAAAAACGCCGCGGCATTGTGCAACAGGGTCAGTACTTTTTCCGGGAGGTTCACCCCAATGGCCAACATCAACAACAACATGGAAAACTGTGGCAAATAAGCGAACAGACTCAGACGTTTTTTACGCTCCACCGTGGTTTTATCATCGTTAAAAGCCATTTTAAAAACAGCGCCGCCCATGCCAAAGATGACCACAGCAATCAGGATAAAAAACGGAATAGAAAGCCAACCATATCCGTTTTCAAAAAAGGCGCTAATCAACAAAAATTTACTTAAAAAAGTAGGAAAAGGAGGCATACCGGCAATGGCAAGAAACGACAGTACCCACATCCAGCCGCTTATTGGTTCCTGGCGGAGTATGGCCCGGACATCTTTTATGTTTTTACTTTGGTAAAGATGCAGGATGTTCCCCGAGGTAAGGAAAAGCGACGTTTTTGAAAACGAGTGAGCGACACTATGCAGAACCGCGGCAAAAATACCCGCTTTGCCCATCGAAAGACCGATAAAAAGAATCCCCATGTTCTCGATAGACGAATAGGCAAGCATCCGTTTATAGTTTACAATACCCAACATAAAAACCGCACTTATAAAAAGCGAGGCAAAGCCGATGAGCAACAACAGGTTATTGGAAAAAAACTGTAAATGGGCCTGCAACATCAGCTCATGCACACGTATCAAGCCCAGTAAGGCCGTGTTGAGCAACGTTCCTGAAAGTAGCGCGGACACGGGTGATGGCGCTTCGGAATGCGCATCCGGCAACCAGGCATGAAGCGGGGCCACACCGACTTTTGTACCAAAACCAACCAGAATGAAAGCAAAAGACATTTTAAGCCAAAAGGGATTTATTTCGCTGGCGTGGGCATATAGATCGCTGAAATAAAGCGAACCAATCGAACGGGAGGCCATGGAAAGAATGATGATGCCTACAAAAGCCAGCGCTATCCCAACCGAACAGATAAAGACATATTTCCAGGCGGCCTCAAGCGATGATTTTGACCGGTCAAAATAGATAAGAACCGCGCTGCTTAAGGTGGTAGCCTCCACAAATACCCAAAGCAAAGCCAGATGGCTGGCCAATACGACCCCCGCCATAGCCCAAACAAAGATTAACATGGCCGAGGTATAAGAGGCCTGACGATTGCTGCTGATATGGTGCGCCTTAAAATAGAACAAACTATAGAGTGCCGTTGCCGCAAATACGATCGACAGAATAATCAAAAAGAACAATCCGATATCATCCACCATAAAATAAGCGGAAAGCATAGGCGGTATGTTCATAGGGAAGATACCAAACCATGCGCCTAGCGAAACAGTGAGGAATATAGCTGCACTGGCCAAAAGGGCAAAAACAGCTATGCCCCGCCTGCGATGCAGGAGAAGTAAAACGGCAAAAGCCACCGGTACATAAATAATCAGATTAAACATTTTAATCCTTCAATTGGGTGAGCGCATCAATATGGTCCGCATTAAATATCATTTCTATTTTATTAAAGAATACGCCAAGTAGATAAACCCCTACAAACAGATCCAGAAGAACGCCGAGATTTATAAGCAAAGGCATCTCATCGGCCACAGAAAGTGATAGCAGAAAAATGCCGTTTTCAAACATCATAAAACCAAGGATATGGGTTATGATCCGTTTTCGGGTCACAATCAAAAATAGGCTGGCAACCATCATCGCAATGGAGATGCCAAAATAAATTGATTTGATACCCGGCTCCACATTCGCCGCCCAAAAGGCAATCACAAAAGACGACATGAAAATGAGACTGGCAATCAGCAACGAATAAAATTGCGAAATGTAGGGTTCAACTTCCCTGCCGATCTCATTGCGCCGGATAACGCGCAATAAAAATCCGGGAATAAGCAGCGTTTTTACCACAAGCGTTTCCAGAACCAAAAAGGAAAAATTGAGCCAACTGATTTCATGTATATCCAGCAGCACCAGCAAAAAAAGCATCAAGCCCTGAAAGGCAAGTGCTTTTATAAAAGCCTCGATACGGCTGGCGGCAAAAACATAAAGCATGGTCATGCCAAAAAAAATGATCAAAATATCCGACATTACAAGCCTCCATAACGAAAGAACAGCACAATGGCAAAAGCGGTAAGGCCAAGTGCGGTCATTACAAAAATAAATTGTGGGATGTGTGACATCCTTAGGCGGGCCATAAGCGATTCAATCACACCTATGCTAAGCGCAAGCAAGACAAAAACCAGAAGATACAGGCCGAAGCTGCCCAGTGGCCCCAGGCCAGCGGGAATTAGCAAATTGGCAAGTATTGTGATGATGAGCACCACCTTTAACGCAGCTGCATATTCCATAAACGCCAGGTCCGGACCGGAATAATCGAGTATCATTACCTCATGAACCATGGTCAGCTCGAGGTGTGTCTTTGGATCATCTACCGGTACACGGGAGCCTTCCACAAGCAGCATTATAAAAACAACGATAACCCCCAGCGATTTAATCAGAACGGTAAAGGCTGCACTATAATTGAGCAATGCAAAAATCGAATCGAAAGAAGAATGGCCGGTTACAAGGGCCAGGGTTCCCAGCAGAACAAAAAAAGCCGGCTCCACGATACTGGCAAAGGTTACTTCACGCGCGGCGCCCATCCCCTGGAAACTGCTGCCTACATCCATAGCGGCAATAACCAGGAAAAACTTTGCCAAACCCAATGCATAGGAAAACATTACAAAATCACCCGGAAAAGAAAGAAGCGCCCCCTGTTGTGGAAAGGGAACCAGAAAGGTGGCAAAAATAACCGCGGCGACATTGACCACCGGCGCAAGCGGCAAGACAAAAGACGACGTCGTGCTTATCACCGGACTTTTACGCAACAGTTTTATAAAATCAAAAACAGGCTGTAAAAAAGATGCGCCTTTACGCCCGGCCCACTTTGCTTTGATTTTATTGATAAGAGCTAAAAACAAAAACGGCGCCGGTAGCAGGACAAACAGATAAAAAACAATTTTCATCAACGCACCCCCATCGTCCAAATGATCAGCAGGATTAAAAATACCAGTCCATATAAAATGTATTGTTGCATGTGTCCGCTTTGAATCCAGGAGAATAATTTTAAAAACCATTGGACAGCCCGAACAAGCGGGCGTATCAACAGGCGATCGGCCATATCATCGCCATGACTGCTATACGATGCCTCCGTCGGGAACAAACCTTGCGGCCGTTTTAAATTCGAGCTCAGCGGTACAAATTCACTGATCAACGCCAAAAAAGATGATGCATAGGAACTCGCGGTATATTGCAAACGTGGACTCGCTTGCTGGTAACCACAGCTCCAGGTCTTGGACGTAGCTGGCGTTCGTTTGTAAAGCAAAAACCAACGCAGACCGCCAATAAAAATTATCATCCCACCAAGCAACCATAAGGCACGGCTTAATTGATCATATATATCCATCAGATTTGTCCATTGACCGGCAAGCGGAACAAATTGACCAATGACCTTAGAAAAAAGCGGTAGGATTAAAGGCGCGGCCAACCCAATAAGAAGGATAAATGCCGCGAGAACAAACATAGGTACAAGCATCAAAGGTGATTCCCGGTTTGGCTCCTGGCAAACAGCCCCGCGTGAAACACCCTGAAAACAAACGCCAAAAACTTTTGTAAAACAAATAACCGCCATGATGCCGATAAAGGCCAGGCCGCTCATACCGATCAAAACGGTTAAGTTTACAGACAAGCTGTTCACAGATAGACCCTGAACCATCCCGTAATACAACGCAAATTCACTTATAAAACCATTAAATAGGGGCAAACCACTTATGGCCAGGGAGGCCAGCAGAAACAAAGCAGCTGTATGGGGCATCACTTTTACCAATCCGCCCATTTTTTCAATATCACGGGTATGTGTCTTGCTATAAACGACCCCGGCCCCGTAGAAAAGCAGGCTCTTAAAGGTAAAATGGTTGAAAACATGCAGGATGGCCCCAAGATATCCGGCCAGGGCTATAATCGGTTGATCGCTTATGGTACCAATCATGCCGAGCCCGATCCCCAATCCAATGATACCGATATTTTCAATACTGTGATAGGCAAGCAATCTCTTTAAATCATGCTGGGCAATAGCATTCATTACCCCGAGAAGACCTGATACAAGCCCGACGGCAAAGACAAAATAGGCCAGCCAGTGAGCAGGTACCCCCATGATAAGTATCACACGCAGGATGCCATAGATACCTGTTTTAATCATAATGCCGGACATAGCTGCGGAAACCCCGGTAGGTGCTGCGGGATGCGCCTGCGGCAGCCAGCTATGCAGCGGTATAAAACCGGCCTTGGTCCCAAACCCGATAAAAAATAAAATAAAAATAACCGTTGCAGCTTCGGGATGCTGTAAACCGATATGGGCGAAGGAACCTATAGACACATCGCCGGAAAGCAGGCTTGCCCAGCTAAAGGCCACCAATAAAAATGCCGCGCCAATCTGCATGGCAATAAAATAATAGAGCCCGGCCTGTCGCACCTCTTTTTTGTGATTTTCAAAGGTAACCAGGAAAAAAGAAGCAAGCGACATGATTTCCCAAACAATCAAAAACATAAGCGCGTTCTGAACAATGGTCACGGCCATCATAGCCGTTGCCAACAGACCCATAAAAAAGTAATAGCTGCCGGTTGAATAGCGCCGGTCGCCCTGGTACATTTTCAAATATCCAAGGGAATAAAGAGCGGCAAGCGTCGATCCGAATGAAATAAACAACAGGAAAAAAGCCGATAACGGATCGACCTGAAGAAGCACGCGTCCCACCGGCGCCGAAAGCGTTATCGTGGACGAAATATTCTTGCCGGACAGTATCACGGGTATAACAACAGGCAGAATAAAAAACTGGGCCAAAGCAGAAAAAAGAAAAAACAGTTTCCCTTTCCAGCGGGGCGAGACAATAATCGCCATAATACTGCCCAAAGCAAATAAACCGATACCAATCCCAAGGTGCATCATGATTTTACAGAGCCTTTCTTCCAGCTCAGCTCCCTGGATTCAATAAATTTGACAATCTTTTCTTCGGGTTCGCGTTGCTTTAGCATTTCCCGGAAATCATCCATCTGGCACAGGAAGGAAATCTTTGACAATACTTCCAAATGACGCCGCGGACTATACGTCAATAATACAAACAAGGTATGCACCGGCTGAGAATCCAACGCACCAAAATCAACAGGATTTTCCAGAAAACATATCGAAACACTGGCGTCTTCGATGTTGGTAATAATCGGGTTGCGGGGATGCGGTATGGCGATCCCGTGCCCAATTGCGGTGGACGTCAGTTCTTCACGATTTAACAACGCCTGATAAATATCTTCCGGGTCTTTCCCACCCGGAAGGTGGATATGTTTTATAGCGTTTAGCAAGACTTCGGGAACCGTCAGCCCGGGGATATTGGGAAAAACACCACCGTGACGCAACAAGTCGGTAAAATTTGTGGGACGGGTGGAAAAAGTTTTATCCATAAGATGTGAGGAAACTTCGATTTTATTACTCAGAATCCATTCATTTATTTCCGAACGGTTGAACCGATATTGGTGTTGGATGCGGTAGCAGGGTATTTTCTTATCTTTTATCCAGCGGTAAACCGTTTTCTCGGATACCTGAAAAATATCAACAATATCTTTTATTTTTAAGTCCATATATCCTCATTGGCTGTGATGGTCAGGAATATATGAGAATGTCCGCTTTATGTCAATTATATTACACAATATCCGCCAATGTCCTATAATGACAATACAGTATCCATATTGTAAAATATATCGATGATATTATGCTTGGAAGACAGATGCAAGGTGATGGGTGGGTTAAAAAAATCCCATCTTTTTTTGCAGAATATTGCGAACTTTATATATAGCTAAAAACCTGATAAACCCGTTGAAGTCATCGGGTAGTTGATGCTGTTCTCTAAAATATTCCGGTAAAAATGCCGTCGTTTGTTCTCTTTCATATACATCTGCTTATATCTAATATAGTTGTTTATAATGGGTTTTGTGTGGAAATAGAACACTCCTTTTAAGGATCAGAATGCTACCTTAATAAAAAATGAATGAATTCCATTGGGATAACCCCGGGATTTATCTAGAGGACGAACGATCACAATGGGCTATAGAGCTGTTCTTTAAGGTGATGAAGATAATGTTTCTATTGAGCCCCAATAAAATACAGGCTCTACTGGGTTTTGTGTGGGTAAATACTTAGATAGAAAGAAAATTCAGAAG
>CAYWBI010000137.1:0-10370 GCA_964456445.1 uncultured Calditrichaceae bacterium | reverse complement strand
AGCAAAATTTATTTATTGTTAACATACAAGGACGGGGTTAGTCAAATGCGGCACTCTACCCTTGAGTCCGGATGTTTTCATGCCAAAAGCCAATTCCCGGCCCCCAATTATCCACTATTAATTTGACAACCCTGTTTTCTTGTCTTCTGAATTTTCTTTCTATCTAAGTATTTACCCACACAAAACCCAGTAGAGCCAAAAATATATTTTGTATTGATGATCGGTTTGTTGTTCAAAAAAAATCCAACACAGATTATTTATGAGTCTTTTATACAATTAAACGGAGAGCAAGTATGAATACATTTTCAAGAAGAAGATTTTTGAAAATATCCGGCACAACACTGCTTACTTCCGCTGACCTGAAAGCGATGAACCCACTTGTAAAGAGTGCCGGTAAGATAGAAGAAAAATTGGGCTCGTCTTCGAAGGTGATTAAAAAGATTCCAACTTACTGTTCCATGTGTTTTTGGAAATGTAGTGCGATCGCTTCTGTTCGTGACGGAAAACTTTGGAAAATCGAAGGCAACCCGCAAGACCAAAAACCGGTTTGAAGCCAAGGTAAACTTAAAAGCGATAGCATTGCTCTCTCCTGAGAAAATTGATAAAATTTCCGTTTATGATCTGGCCGATCGGATTATCAGAGGCGAGGCGAATTATCGATTGTTGGATTTGCGGGGCATGGATGCCTATAAAAAATATAATATTCCAACATCCGGGCCGGTATCTCCGGTTGATATTTTAAACGGGAATTTTCTACGGAATGAAAAAGTAATTCTCTATGCCGATGATAATTTAACTGAGGCGAAAACATGGTTTGTGTTAAAAGCCGAGAAATATCAATCCGTTTATATACTGGATGGCGGTTTATCGGCATGGCGCGATAAAATCCTTTTTCCGTCACTGCCGGTGCGGGCTTCCGCTGAACAAAAAAAGCAATTCGCAAAAATGGGTGAAGTAAGTAAATTCTTTGGCGGACGGCCTCAAATCGCAGATGAATCCAAAAAGGTGAAAAAAGTACTCCCTAAATTATCTGCTCCAAAGATTGTTGTTCTGAAACGATCGAGTAAAAAGAAAAAACGGGAAGGTTGCTGATATAGGTTTTTACATAACAGGTTTTCCGTTATTTAATTTAAAACGGCGCATGTACATAAGGCATGCGCCGTTTTTTTTTAAGCTAAAATCTATATCTCCTCTTCCCAGGGCCACATCAAGGCTTCTGCGCTATTCGGGTAATCTTTGCGGATTTGTTCCAGTGTTTCCACAAAGGCCAGCTTGTCCTTATGTTTTAAAAACAGGGCGATCCCTTTACGGGGATATTTATTTTATCAAAAACATTTTGCGGCTTTGGCTACCTGTATAACTACTGTTGCGCACCGCTATGGTATAAAAATACATACCGGATGAAAGCGTGCCAGCGTTAAATAGCAGGCGATGCTTCCCGGCCTGTTGGATACCTTTAAAAAGCGTTTGTACTTTTCGCCCGGCAAGATCATATACATCAAGTTCAACCGCACTGGACTTTGAGAGATCGTAGCGAATTTCCGTTTGGGGATTAAAAGGGTTGGGATAATTCTGATACAGGTGAAACGTAATTGGCAGATTCAATTTTGTCTGTTCAAGCGCCGTGGCAGTACCCTGTGGAACGATTTGTTCCACTATATCTACGGATTGTGTTGCGGAATCAATGCCCCCCAGAACATAGAGGCCGCCCTCGTACTCCGCGGTGGACATCCAGTGTCTTTTACCAGAAATGGTCAGACTGTCCAGTGTCCAGCTATTTTGTGAAATATCATAAACAATGATTGATTTATATTCGGCCGAACTGCTCCCGTTGGCGTTGCCGCCCACATTGTAAATTTTATCATTGATAATACCCATGGCTGAGGCGCCAACCGGATAGGGCGGTTTGGCCAAAGGCGTCCAGATATCGGTGGACGGTGAATATTTCACAAAAGCCGAATCACTATAACCAATCACATAAATCTCATCTTTATAAAGAATGGAGCTTAGGTTTAAAGGTCCGGTAACACCTGCGTTTGTTTTAGTGGTCCAGATGCTATCTGTGATAGAATAGTCATATACATTGCCATTGGTTGGCTGGAACAAATAGATATGTCCGTTTAAATACTCGGCGGTAACGCCCCAGGTACTGGTATTGGGGCTGTTGGGGAGATAATTCCATTCCCTTGTGATAAAATTGTATTTTCTGAGCTGGTTTGCCCCACTTGGCCAGCCACTGATCAGATACACCTCATCACCCACCAGCACGGTTTCCACATCCCATAAATTGTTATCGGGAATGCTGTCATGAAGGCTCCAGGCCGTTCACTGGGTGATTTAGATCAAAGTATCCGTGAAATATTCTTTAAATCCAATATTTTACAACTTTGGACTATTTAAGATTCATAAATGAATATTTGCTTGAAATTATTCCCTGATTTATTACGTTTCTGTTTTAAAGTATGTATTAGAGGTGTGTGCATAGACATTTAAGGAATATATTCATCAATAATGCATACGTGTAATTTCTAAATTTGAATCCTATCTTCTATATTTTCGCATCTGCTCTATCGTGTACATTTTGTTTTAAACGCTGGCGAACCTGCTATATGAGCTATAAGAAAATGAAATGAACCGTCTGCCCCAGCTGGGCGATACAGCATGGCTTTATGTGATAATTCACTGTAAATCAAAACCCCAGTTATTTCGTGTGCAGAATCCTGTTAAAAATTTAAGTTTTAAGATGAAATCAAAAGGCGTGCAATATTTTATTCAGCAGGATGAATGGAAGGGAAAAGCGGATAATATTTAGTTTTTGTTTGCGGTAATGGACACAATGTGGTACCTAAGGCAAACAAAAACTTGTATTGACTTTTTAGGTGATAGATTCGCTGCCTTATCGTTACAGTGATCCGAACAATATATAATTAAAAAACCCTTGTTTTTCTGTTTTTTGTTCGCTAATTTTGTGCGTACGTGAAACGCGAACGAGGACAATATGCGAACAACTATAAATATCGATCCGGCCCTGCAAGTTTTAAAAAATCATTTGAAGTTAAAGATAAGTTGGAAAATAGCAAAGAGCGCTGCCAGGGATTGGGATTGTTTTGTCCATTTGAAAATTGGTGACAAGCAGATAAAAGCACCCGTGAAAAAAAAGTCTGAATTACGTAACATGCATTTGGCTCAGCTTCAAGGTCTTAAGGAAAAAAATTCTGATTTTATCTTATTTGCCACTAATGTTGCAAAACCACTAAGAGAAAAACTCCGTGAAAACGAAATTAATTTCGTTGATGGATATGGTAATGCCTTAATTAATATTGGTGAAATTCATATATCAACGGAAGGATTAAAAGGACAAAAGCAGGTTGAAAACACTAAAACATTTCGGGCTTCTAATTTAAAATTAATCTGGTTTCTACTGCAAAAAACAGAATATCTTAATAAATCATACCGGGATATTTCCGGAGCGGCCGGTGTTAGTTTGGATACCATTTCAAAAACAATGAAGGCTTTGAATAAACAAAACTATTGTATCTCATTAAATAAGTATGAGTACAAATTAATTAACAAAAAAGACCTTTATGAAAAATGGTTAATGGGCTTTGAAGATATTCTAAAACCCAAATTAAAAATAAACACCTATCGTTTTGTTGATAAAAAAATGAAAGATAATTGGCAAGATATCAAACTGGATTCAGAGAAAATATTATGGGGTGGTGAACCGGCTGCGGCCAAACTAACAAAATATCTTATCCCTGAAATATTCACTGTATATACCAGCCTCAGCGACAAGGATTTACTAAAAAAATACCGAATGGTTCAGGATGATAAGGGTGATATAGAAGCATATCAATTATTCTTTAAATCTGAAGAGTTTCAGTGCCAGGATATTGTACCGCCACTGGTGATATATGCTGATCTACTGATATCGGGAGATGAGCGTAATATTGAAACGGCTAAAAGGATCTTTGATGAATACCTTGCCAATACGATTCAGTAAAATTCGATTTAAAAATTTAGAAGAAATCCTGAAAGTATTGGAAAAGGCCCTATCGGAAAGGGAGATAGATTTCTATCTAATTGGCGCCATTGCCCGGGACATCCAGCTGACAGGCAAACACGATATAGAAGCCCCGCGCGCCACGCATGACATAGACTTTGCGATATTAGTCAATGAACAAGCTGGATATGATCAACTTTTGGATGATTTAAAAACGCACTATAGTTTCGAAGAAACAGCCGAGCCGTATCGATTAAAATATACGGACGATACGTTAATTGACCTGTTACCGTTTGGCTCAATCGAATCGGCTGAACGTGTTGTCACCTTAAAAGGCAGGCGTATAGAAGAAATATCCGTAATTGGATTACAGGAAAATCAGCCGCATACCGAAGAAGTAGAATTTGAAGATGGTTTTAAAATACAAGTGTCTTCCCTGGCCGGAATCTGTTTACTGAAATTTTTTGCCTGGGAATGCAAACCCTATGATCGGGTAAGGGATATTAATGACATAAACTTTATCATAGAAAAATATGCAGAAATTTATACAGATGAAATTTTTGCGGTTCATGACGATCTGTTAGAATTGAATTGGGATACGGCCCTGCCGCCAAGGCTTTTGGGCAGGCATATTGCAAGAATTCTTGAAGGACAGCATGAGACGAAAGCCAAACTGATTGCATTACTAAGCGCTCAAATAAATGAAAACAGTTTATTACCAGAACTTTTTAGCCGTTTCAATAGGAAGACATTAGAGGATAATATAAATTTAATTCAGGAAATTATTAGTGGAGTAAATGGATAGGTATGAATGAATGACCCAAAATGCATTTATACAAAACTATATAGGGGCTCGTTATGCTAGTCGTCCTAATCCTTCATATTACTTTAGTATTTAGCTTCAATTTTCAAAAGCCATCCTATTATTCAAGAGGGGCCAAATTCATCTCTGGCCCCTGCCTGTAATTTCTAATCAATCATGTAGCGCAACAGCTCAGCTCTTCCACGCTTTTACTAAAGGTGATGGCTGCCAGTTTGATCCCCTCACTCAGCGTCAGATAGGGGTGGAACATTTCTTTTAATTGTTCGGTGGTTATGCCGAATTTGATGGCGGTGGCAACTTCCATCAGCAACTCGGAACCCTCGGGCGCCAGGATGCGCGCCCCGAGCAGTTGATCGTTTTTTTTGTTGCGGATCAGTTTGATAAAACCGCGTGTGTCACGGGCGGCGATGGCGCGTGGCACATAACTCAGCGGCAGGGTGGCGCTTTCGGCCTCCAGTCCCCGGGCCGCGGCTTGCCGCTCGTCCAAACCCACACCGGCAATCTGCGGATCGGTGAACACCACCCAGCCCAGGGCGCTATAATCGACGGCCTTTTTGACGGGGTTGAACATATTGTTCACCGCAAGTTTGCCCTCATAGGCTGCGGTATAGACAAACATATTATCGCCCAGGACATCGCCGGCGGCGTAGATGGTAGGGGCGCCGGTCTGCAGGTAAGCGTCCGTTTCGATGGCGCCGCTGCCGGTTAGTTTAACGCTGTTTTCGATAAGCCCCATACCGTCGGTATTGGGGCGGCGACCGGTGGCAACAATAATCTTATCCGCCTCAAAGGTTTTTAATATGCCGTTTACTTTGCTTTCCACCACAATCCGGTCCTCTTTTTCGGATACCCGTTGCAGGTCATTGCCCGTAACGACGTTCAGCCCCTCATCGCTCAGATAGCCCGTCATGGCCGTGGTCAGGTCTTCGCTTTCCGTGGGCATTATGCGCCTGGAGCGTTGCAATACCGTAACCCTGCTGCCTAACCGGGCAAACATCTGGGCAATCTCCAGGGCGATATAACGGCCGCCCAGTACAATAAGCGATTCCGGCAGTTCGTTTAATTCAAAGGCGCTTTCATTGGTCAGGTAGGGTACATCGTTCAAACCGGGGATATTGGGGATAAGTGGCCGCGCGCCGGTGGCCAATAAGATGTGGCTTCCTTTGATCAGCTCACCGTTTACTTCCACGGAAATGGGGGAGACCACCGTGGCCCGCCCGTCGATTTGATGAAAATTTTCCATATCCCTGACCACATTGATATATTTTTGCTGACGCAGTTCCAGTACCAGTTCCCGTTTTTGACGGATCACTTCCTTAAAATCGGTCAGCCGTGCCGAGCTTTCAACGCCCGGAAAGGGATTGTTGTTGGCCTTGTGCAGGCTTTCCGCTGCGCGGATCAGATTTTTGGACGGAACGCAGCCCACATTTACACAGGTGCCACCGATGGGCAGACCGTCGTTGATCATGGTTACCACGGCGCCTTGTTCACGGGCTTCGATTGTGGCCGCAAAAGCCGCCGATCCGCCGCCGATGATGATCAGGTGTTTTGCGTTGTCTGCTGCTGAACTGATTTCACTGCTGCCTACCACCTTGTAATGGCCGGTGCTGTTCACCAAATCGGCGATCTCTGCGCTGCTGATCTTACTTTCGTCGTATGAAACACTGGCGCCGGCTTCGGGATAGCTGACCGACTTATCCATGATACCATCGGCTTCTAATTTTTTGGCAATGGTCGATGCGCAATGGTCGCAGGTCATGCCTTTTATATCGAGCTGCAGGGTTTTAATTTTCATAATTTAACCTTTCTAAATGTTTAAAAGATAGCGGAAGCCAAGCGTCAGCCGCAGGGAATCCTTTAAATAGTCTGCGCTGCGTGTATCCACGACGGGCAACTGAACGGATGATTCCAGAAGCCAGCGGGCCCTGGGTCAGACTGTTTTGCACATTAACAAACAAAACACTTAATAAAAAAAGCTGCATATATCTTTTCATGATCATGCATCCAGCCAACGTAGTATGGGTGTTAAAAAATAAGCAAAAAATAATCCGATACTATAAATACCGATAGATAGATAAAACATCATTTTTGAAAAACTGTTTGCCACTTCGCAGCCCTGGCCGCCTGAAATGGAACAGGCCAGTTTGCTTTGTGGACGAAATGTAAATATTCCACTTATCAACAATAATATTCCCGCAGCCAGAAAAATCCATACCTTATGGCGTGAAAGGGGAACCAGCCAGGGCAGCGTGCTGATCAGCGAGGTAACCGCCGTTCCCCCGGCAATAGCTGCAAGTGTTGCCGGAAGGGCACAGCATAACAAGGTACCTGTTGATGTGAAAAGTGTAAAAAAACGTACTATTTTTGATGAGTTCATAAGTTATTGTACTTTTGAGTTATCAAATTTGTATTCCTTGCCGTCAATAACCAGTTTTCGCAATGTAAAACCGGCTTCGGCTACTTTTGTATTGATATCTTTCTTGTTAACCTTTTGGCCGTCTTTTAGATATATTTTTATCAACCCTTTGTTAATATCGATATCCAGTTTGTCAATGGCCGGAATGGCTTTTAACTTTTTTTCCAGTCCATAGGCACAAAAAGGGCAAGACAAGCCATCAACCTCAGCCTGAATTTGATTGTCTTGTGTTTTTACGGGCGCTTTTGTTTTTTCCTGTGCAAAGAGCGGAACACTAATCATAATTATTAGAAAAAAAAGAGCGATGAATTGTTTGCGTTTTTTTGATTCATCCATGATGAACCTCCTTTGATTAATAAAGTGGTGGAAAATGAAATTCCAGTCCGGCAACATAGGTAATATCCGGTGCGGACTGTTTTCCATTTAAACCATTGTATACCGGGATTTTTAAGCCGGCCTTTAACATGATATTGCGATAACTGAACAATAAGCCGGGGGACAAACTTAAAACACTGCCACCACTATTTTGAATTGTTATTTTATTGAATACATTTTTATCCATAAAATAGCCATTGAATTCAATTAAAAAAACGGGATCCGGGCGTAAATAATGTAAAAGCCAAGGCCGTATGCCATAAGCAACATCATATTTTAACACATTTCCGCGTTCCAGATTGGCAGACGTGTTGTTATAGCGGTACTGAACCGATGAGAAAAAATAATGACGACGGGATTCATACCCGATGGAAACACCGGCAAAATAATCAGTGACGTTGTTTAAGGTATTGCCTTTTGGAAGGATAATGCCTGTATGCAGTGCCGCCTGCCGACTTGCTCCCTTCATATCTTTTCTGTAAAACCGGTATTTTGTACGCAAAACGGATCGGCCAAACCCGTTGGAATCAAAGGCATAGGGCAGTGCAATGGTTATAGCCCAGTCCGGTGTAACGCCATATAATAGCTCAAATTGATTTGTTAAACTACCCGCTTCGGATTCAATCTCTGATTCAAATGCATATCCTCCTTCATAAATGGTGTGAGGCCCCAATCCAAAAAGCGGCTCATGGGCAAGCAAAGGGGTGAAAAGAAGCAAAGCCAGATTCATAGTAATATGAATTATTTTTGCCATTGGTGATTTTATTTCATTGAAAGCCATTATAGTTTCAACCCCTTATTTGTTTTCCACTGCTGATGGATAACCGGCATTGGTGGTAGCTTCGATCATGGCTTGTAACGTTACTTTTTGCGGATCGTATTTTACCACGGCCTTTTTGGTATCTAAATCGGCCCTGGCCGAAACCACGCCATCCAGTTTTTTAAGGCTTTTCTGTACGGTAAACGGACATGCCGGACAGGACATGCCGGGCACATCAAGTGTGATTTGTTTGATGTTGGCTGCCAATGCTGTATGCTCTACCGCCTGTGCCTGATTGGAAGCCATATAAGAGGCAATGTCCGGTGTGGCCAGCAAACCGATCACAAAAACCGTACTGACCCATAAGGTTATTTTATTGATCTTGTCCGATTTTGGATTGGCGCAATAACTACCGGGCACGCAGGCCTCAGCTTTCGGCTTATAGATTTTATAAAAGGCATAGGCCAGTACACCAAGGGTCAGGGCCATTAGGTAAGGACGAAATGGCTCGAGCGCGGTAAGGTTACCCACCCAGGCGCCACCAATGCCCAATCCCAATAGTAGCAAAGGCCCCACACAGCACACGGATGCGGCGATGGCGGCAATGATAACCCCGGCAATGGTACGGCGCTCTTTTTTGGCTGGATCGATAGGTGCATTCATGATATTCTCCAAATTTTATTAAACTCTGTTTTTATATTCAGGAGCAATATACGAAACCTGTACCATGGTACAGTGTTTAGGAAATGTAAAAAAAGTGTCACAAAAGTAAAAAAATGATACCGGCCGGTTCCGTATCCGGGAAAATAGATTTTATAACTGTTACCTCACCACGCGAAAGATGCCAATCCTATGGACACCCGTCCCGACTGTATTTTAGTGTTGTCTTATGGATCAGAATGGGCAATACTTTAGCTCGCTGTTTTCTTTATTCCCCCTGCTCAAAAGCTTCTAATATAGGACAATCGCTATCGGGACTATGCTGATGACAGGTTGAGATGAGTTGCTGTAAAGCGCGTTTTATTTGTTTCAGTTCCGTAATTTTAACATTGATCTCATCAACTTTTTCCTGGGCATGTTGACGGACGTCTTCACAACTGCGCTGCGGGTCCACGCGTAGTTCCAAAAGATCCTTTATCTCATTCAGGGAAAAACCATGTCTTTTGGCCAGTCCAATAAAGTGCAGACGGTGTAAATCATCATTGCCGTAATACCGGTAACCGGAAGCATTGCGTTTGGCATAGGGCAAAAGTTCTATCCGTTCATAGTAACGGATCGTTTCAATGTTCACGTTTGCGGCCTGGGCCAATTTTCCAATCGTTAAATGTGTTCCCATGGGTCTGTCCTTTAGACGGTGGCTGATTATTGTTGTAACTTATGAAAAGCAGGCATGTGACAAAAATTGTATGCATATTTGCTTAAGCTATACGGATAAGCATAAAAAAGTGTTCCCAATGGTTACATTAATAGTTAACCCGGTATTCATTTTTGCTTTATCAATGCGGCAAGATGCCTGTTTTTATAACTGTCTGGTATTGGCATCTTTTTTGCTGTATTTTAGGTAAAAATACAAACCGTTTATCAACCATAGGGGAACATCATGTCCAGTCGATCTCTTCATATTCTGTTTATCGGGTTATTTTTGCTTTTTGCCACATCGCTTTTTGCCCAGGCGCCAAAGGATTCCTTAAAAGCGGGTTCTTTTCATTTTACCAAACATAGCCTACAATTTAGCGTTGTTGATTTTTTTAGGATTTCCAGTTTTCAGGGGGCAACACTATCATACAAATATCATTTCAGCGACCGGCTTGCCTTACGCGTTGGTGTCGGTCTTCGCGGCAGTCAAGACAACGGCGATTTTAAATATGAAAGAAACACAGATACAACTTCCTTTAAATATGATACGGAAAGAAATAACACGAATATTGACATTACTTCGCAGCTCATCTATTATTTTAGCCCTTATAAGCAAATAAAGGTATATGCCGGCATG
>CAYWBI010000136.1:0-10375 GCA_964456445.1 uncultured Calditrichaceae bacterium | reverse complement strand
AGGAGATATTTTATGAAGCGACAAAGTGTAATACTATTTTTAATTGTCTGCCTGTTTAGCGGTTTTGCACTTGCCGATGAAGGCATGTGGACATTCGATAATCCACCGCTAAAACTGTTAAAGAATAAATACAATTTTACACCCAGCCAAAAATGGCTGGATCATGTGCGGCTTTCCAGTGTGCGTTTTATGGATGGCGGATCGGGATCCCTGGTTAGCCCGGATGGCCTGGTGATGACCAACCATCATGTAGCGGTTGGCCAACTTCAGAAAATCTCCTCCGAAAAAATGAACTATGTGAATACCGGCTTTTATGCCGCTACCCACGATAAGGAACTGAAAAGCTCGGATCTCGAAGTGAATATCCTGATGTCCATGGAAAATATTACGGCTAAGGTTAAGGCTTCCGCGAAAAAAGGGATGGACAATGAGGCGGTGCAAAAAGCCCGTGATGCTAAAATTGCCGCAATCGAAAAAGAAAGCCTGACAAAGACCGGGCTGCGCTCCAATGTGGTTTCGCTTTATCATGGGGGCGAGTATTGGCTGTATCGTTATAAAAAATATACCGACGTCCGGCTTGTGTTTGCCCCCGAACGTCAAGCAGCATATTATGGCGGGGATTTTGATAATTTCACCTACCCCCGTTACGATCTTGACGTTGCCTTTTTTCGCATCTATGAAAATGATAAACCGATAAAAAGCCCCGGTTATTTTAAATGGAACAGTAAAGGCGCCAGCGAAGATGAGCTGGTTTTTGTCTCCGGAAACCCTGGTTCTACCGATCGCTTATATACTTATGATCAGCTATTGTACCAACGTGATTACCGCTACCCGCTGATCCTGAAATATATCAGCTCCTGGATGAAAAGTCTGCGTGCCTATGCCGCACGTGGCCCGGAACAAAACAGACGCGCATTGGTGCGGATTTTTGGGTTGGCCAATGCGGAAAAAGCAATGACCGGTGAATACAATGGTTTGCTGGATGAAAAACTTATGAAAGAACGTAAACAGGCTGAAGATGATTTTCGGGCGAAAATCAATGCCGATCCCGTGTTAAAAGAAAAATATGCGTCGGCCTGGGACACGATGTCAGAGCTTATAATAAAAGAACAGAAGGTAGCGGATAAGAACATGTTTCAGCGGCTTATTGGCACCAGCCTAGGCAGTAATGCGCTAAGGATCGTACGCTATGTAACCGAAGTTGAAAAACCCGACGCCGAGCGTTTAGACGGTTATCATGAGGCCCAAGTACCATCGTTAAAATTTCGTATGCTTTCCCCGGCACCCATCTATCCGGATTTTGAAATTTCCAATTTTACATGGGGACTAAGTTTGAGTCTCGATGGTCTTGGCCGCAATGACCCTTTTATAAAAATTGTTTTAAATGGCCAGGCGCCTCAAAAGGTTGCAGAATCCTTAGTCAATGGCAGCAAGCTGGCCGATGTTAAATTCCGTAAAGCGCTTATTGATGGTGGTATAAAGGCGGTGAATAGTTCTAAGGATCCGTTGATAGTCCTTGCGCTTAAGATCGATCCGATACTGAGAAAAAACAGGAAGTGGCTTAAAAAAAATATTCAAAGCGAGATGACACCGGCTACGGAGAAAATTGCACAGGCGCGATTCGACGTCTATGGCAAATCAACCTATCCCGACGCCACATTTACCTTACGCCTGTCTTACGGAACCGTTAAAGGCTATCCGATGAACGGTACAAAAGCACCGGTAAAAACAACCCTTTATGGATTGTATGACCGTAGTCTTGGTTTTAACGATGCTGATGACTATAAATTGCCGCAACGATTTTGGGACCGTCAAAAGGATTTGGATTTGTCAACACCCGTTGATTTCGTTAGTACCTGTGACATCATCGGTGGTAATTCAGGCTCACCCGTTATAAATAAAAATGCGGAGGTTGTAGGCCTTATTTTTGATGGGAATATTGAGAGCCTGCCCGGACGTTTTGCTTATAATATCGAAAAAAACCGTGCCGTATCGGTTCATACCGCCTATATCATCCATGCCTTACGCAAGCTTTATGATGCGGGAAAACTTGCCAATGAAATCGAAGGCAGTAAATAAAATATTTTGAATATGTTTATTATCATGGAAGCAGGTCCCACAACAGGGCCTGCTTTTTTTTATATGAATTTATGGTGAATTGTGCGAAAGCGCATGTAAAAAACAATGTTATCTATGTATTATGCCCCGACTATAATTTTGGAAAGACGCATGATAAAAAAAATTCTTCCATATCTGTTGCTCTTTACCGCCCTTGCCGGTGCAACAGATATTTCCGTTGATGCATCTCAGCCTGCGCTCTATAAGCTGCGTAAAATATTCGATGTTTTTCGTGCGGCCAATGGTTTTCAGCCCGGGCGTTTAAGCGATATGCACAGCCGCAAAGCACGTATGTTCCCTGCGATGACCGGTCGCATGTATGGGTTTGGGGATTTTTTCGATGTAGTGCGGGGCAGCTATCCAAATTTCAGCTATAATTTTGATACAATCGATAACAGTTATGTCGGACCAATTATCGCTGATGGCAGCGATCTGATCCTTGGGTATTGCTATATGCCTGTTAGCCTTTCAGCAAAAGATGCCTACAGCCCCCCGGATAATTATGACGCCTGGGAAGAATTTAATTTTAAGTGGGCCAAACATTTCAGTTCGAAATACGGCATTAACACATTTGAGGTATGGAACGAACCGGATTTTTCAGATTTTTTTACCGGGAGCCAGGCCGATTATTTTAAGATGTACAACTATGCCGTCAAAGGAATTCGCAGGGCCGTGCCTTCTGCCCGTGTTGGCGGACCTGCGTTGGCCAGCCATACGGATTGGGTCGGTCCATTCCTGGATTATTGCATCCAAAATAATTTGCCGCTCAACTTTATTTCTTATCATGCCCAGGACAATGGATTTAAGGATGCGGGAAGTGACTATCTGTTACGATATCAGGATATCAATACGGAACTTGACAGCCGTGGGATGGATTCTGTGGATGTAATTTGTGATGAATTTTCTTATAAACTGGATCCATCGTCCCTGGGAAGCAAATATGATAAGAGCGTTACGGCAGCCTGGTTTGCCGGGACTTTTAAATTTATTTTGGAAAACATGCCCCGTCTCAGCCGCTTTAATAAAACAATCGTTGACAATGGTTCTTCATTTTCTGAATGGAAATATAACGGTCTGATTACGGAAAACAATATTCCCAAGGCTAAATATAATGTTTTTCGCATGTATGGCATGATGCCCGATTCGGCCATACATATCACCACAAGTGACAATGATTTAAATGCCATGGCTGCAATCAGTGATACGGCCGCCGCGGTTATGGTTTGGAATAAAAACAACAATCCGGTTCCGTTGGCGCTGTCTTTAAAAAAACTTCCATTCTCAAGCAATATGGTCAAATGGTATGTAATTGACGCTACCCATGCCTCCTACTTTGATGATTCCACAACATCGGAGCTTCTGCTGACCGGGCAGATTTCCAACTCCGGCACATCTTTTAGCTATAACGCAAGCATGCCCGCCAACAGTGTTTATCTTTTTGTACTCGATAGCACGGGCGTTGTGAACGCTCTTCAAGATGAGAGGCATCTGCCTAAAACCTTTAGTTTAAAGAATTATCCCAATCCCTTTAATCCATCTACGACCATTGAATATGTCATCCATAAAAGAACGATGGTTCGTCTCGATATATTAGATATCCGGGGACGGACTATAAAACATCTTGTAAACCGTCCCCGGAATGCAGGCCTCCATCGGGTTCATTTTGAAGCGGAGAACCTACCGTCGGGTATTTATTTCTATCGGATCACCACCAACCGCCGGATCCGTACGAAAAAAATGATGCTGCTACGTTAAGCCTGGCGGCCACCACCCACGATGAAAACAGATGCATCAGCTTAACCAGGCATTCATCATCCAATGGTCTTTTTCCTGGGCGTTGATCAAACGGGTCATCAAATCCGCGGTACCATCATCGTTGGCCTCCGCCGCCTGAGCTAAAATATCCCGTTCTACTTTGAGCAAACGGCTTAGGTTTTCTAAAATGACCGCTACGGCTTCGGTGTCTTTGAATACACCCCGGGCGCTGCTGATTTCAGAATTTTGGATAAAATCCTCAAGCGTATGAAGCGGTTGTCCGGTCAAGCTGAGAATACGTTCGGCGATTTCGTCCACATCAAGGGCAGCCTGGGTGTACAGCAACTCAAATTTTTCATGAAGTTGAAAAAACTGACGTCCGCTGATATTCCAGTGCAGGCCACGCAAATTTTGGTAATAGACGCTTGCCGATGCCAGCAATTTGTTCAGCGCATTGTCGATCTCTTTGGTATAAGCCTCAGGTAAGCCTATTGCATTTCGTTTGGTATCCATTTTGTTCTCCTTGAAGTTATAAGTTAATTTTGACTTGCAAGAGAATATGGCCACACTTAAACTATAATTCAAATTGATAATATAAATATAAACATAAGTATTAATTATGACACTACAGCAATTGGAATATATCATCGCCCTTGATATTGAACGTAATTTTGTGCGTGCGGCGGAACGCAGCTTTATAACCCAGCCGGGTATCACCCTACAAATCCAAAAACTGGAAAACGAATTAGGCGTCATTTTATTTGACCGCAGTAAAAAGCCCCTCATTCCAACCGAAATAGGCCAAAAAGTTCTGGAACAGGCGCGGGCTGCCCTGCGTGAAGCAAAACGTATCCATGATTTGGTATCGGACTATAATGAAAAACCGGCAGGGCTGATTCGATTAGGCATATTGCCAACCATTGCGCCTTATCTGCTGCCGTTGTTCATAAATGATTTTATCCAAAAACATCCGGCCATATCGGTGCAGGTAAGCGAAGCCCAAACCGAAACCCTGGTCCGCCAACTGGAAGACGATGAAATTGACGCCGCTATATTCGCAACTCCCGTAGAGGCCAAAAATCTGCGTGCAAAAATTTTGTTTTTCGAAGAGATGCGCGTGTTTGTATCCCGGGAACATCCGTTTTATAAATTAAAATCCATCGCCCCCCAGGCATTGACCGTGAATGAGCTTTGGCTTCTGAGTATGGGTAATTGCTTCCGCAATCAGGTGGTGACCATCTGCAGCCATGCACAAAAAGAGGGCCGGGAGTCTTTTCGCTATGAAAGTGAATCGATAGAATCTTTAAAACGGATCGTGACGCTTCAAAAGGGACTGACGGTAATTCCGGAACTTGCCACCATGCAACTAACGGAAGCCGAACAAACGATGGTTAAAAAGTTCGACGGTATTCCACCGGTGCGGGAAATAAGCCTGGTGTTAAACCGGGTTTATCTGAAAAAGCGCCTGATTGACACTTTGTTTGAATCCATTTTATCCGCCGTTCCGCAGAACATGCGAAACTTGGGCAAGCGGGAGCTTGTGGAGCCATTTTAATTTATAAAATTTTAACATGCCTTTTTTGTCAGATTTTCTTATTTTGACACAAATAAGATTGTAAGCACATAATGAAGTCAATGGCTTAATCCGCAGATAATGGAGATTTTAATGAAATTACGTACAATGTTAGTTATAACTTTTACAGGCCTGCCCCTTTTTGCTTCTGCATGGCAGAATGGCCCCGTGGATATTCCAGCGGTTTATTCCAACCTGCACCGTGACGCCTCCGGAAAACTATACATCCAAAAAGGTGCGAATAAATATTTCCAAAAAGACAGAGCAGCTCGTTATACCCTGAAGCAGATGATCGGCAATCCCAGGGGAACGGGCAGTGGTCTTTCTTTTGATTTTGGTCTGAAAACAAATGGCACCCTGTACTATGGTTTTATTAATTTTCAGGATTCCAAACATTCCGTGCCGGTATATTTTAAAAAAACGGCCCAAATTATTTCCGGTAAGGCCGCTGTAGATATCAAAAAGGGCCTTTCGGGCAAGTATGACATGATTGGTTGGGAAAAAAACAAAAAGGGCGCTTTGGGTTATAGAGTCGCCAATACACAGGGTGATATCATTTATGATGGTATCATTGGCTTTAAAGGTACCGGACCCTTTGAGATCGATGACACCATCATCGAGGGACCGTTTGTAAACAAGATCAGCCCACATGGAGCAGTGCTTTCTTTCAATACCAATCGATCCATTATAGCCGAAGTATTGATAAATGGAAAGGTATTCAAATCTGAAAGAGCAGATACACATCATGAAATACCCGTTGGATCATTAGATGCCGATCATAGCTATCCATATACGGTCCGTTATGGACAAAATAAACAAAGCTATCGGCTCCATACCGCGCCAGAACCAGGGAGTCGTACTTCGTTTACCTTTTCTTATTCCAGTGATTCACGTTCCGGGCAGGGTGGCGGGGAGCGCGATTTACATGGCACCAATTTTTATATGATGCGTAAGATCATGGCGCTGAACAATCAAAAAAATGTGGCTTTTGCCCAGTTTACCGGCGATCTTATAAACGGATATCTTTCCAACCGGGGGGATATGGATTTGGAATATGCCAACTGGAAACGGGCCATCGAACCCTTTGCCCATCACTTTATGGTTTCCGTTACCATGGGCAACCATGAAAATTTCAATTACTATTTTGATGATGGTTCGGAATATGGCATCACCATCGATCGCTTTCCTTTTGCCATGGAATCTGCGGAAAAAGTCTTTGCCGACAACTTTGTAAGTCCTGAAAATGGCCCCGAGAGTGAAGACGGCGCCGTGTATGATCCAAATGCAAAAGTTATCGATTTTCCTTCTTATAAAGAAAATGCTTTTTATTATACGTACGATAACGTGGCCATGGTTGTCATGAACTCCGACTATTGGTACTGTCCGGCGAAAAAGGAAATACCCACCGTGAGCGGTGGGTTGCATGGCTACATCATGGACAATCAATTTAAATGGTTGAAAGAGACATTACAAAAATTGCAGGCAGATGCCGCGATAGATCATATTTTTATTACCGAACACACGCCTTTTTTTCCCAATGGCGGACATAGCGGTGATGATATGTGGTATCATGGAAACAATAAGATGCGTCCTTATGTGGCCGGTAAGCCAGTAAAATACGGCATCATAGAACGTCGCGATCAGTTGCTGGATTTGATTGTCAACCACAGTCCCAAAGTTGTTGCTATCCTGACCGGTGACGAGCACAATTACAATAAATTGGAAATTGGCCCCAATACGCCCATCTATCCGAAAAATTATCCCATGGAAAAAAAAGTAAAACTGACACGCACTATATATCAGGTGAACAACGGCGCGGCGGGCGCTCCATATTATGCCCAGGAAAAACTGCCCTGGTCGGCCTTTACCACTGGCTTTACCACCCAGAACGCTCTGGTCCTTTTTCATGTCAATGGCAAAAAGATCAAGATGGAAGTGACGAACCCGGAATCGTTGGAAGATATCGACGTGCTTAATCTGCGATGAAAAAAATTGAATACATCCTGCGTATCGGGATATTTTTTACCTTTATCGGTCATGGAACTTATGCCTACCAGGTTAGGCCAGACTGGATTATTTATCTGACAACCGCGGGGTTCAATATTGATATGGCCCGCTTACTGATGCATTATATTGGTATGCTTGATTATCTTATCGCATTTGCTATCCTATTGCGTCCGGTACGGATGGTCATTATGTGGGCGTTTATTTGGGCTTTGGCCACAGCTATAATCCGGCCTCTTGCCGGATTGCCCGTCTGGGAGTTTTTTGAACGCGGGGCCAACTGGGCGGCCCCGTTGGCCCTGATGCTCATCCGGGGCTGGCCGAAAAAAGCACGTGATCTGTTAAAATAATTTTTAAGAAAGATTTTTATGACTATCGAAGAAAAACTGGAAGAATATAACGAGACCTTTGGCTTTTTAGAAGGTCTGGACAAAATTGAATATCTCGTTGACATGGCAAAAAAATCACCCGGTTTAACCGATGATCAAAAAACGGATCACAACAAAGTTTATGGCTGCGCTTCTGACACCTGGGTTGTGGTGGAGGGCAGTCCGGATGCCGTGCATGTGAAAACCGATTCCGATGCTCAAATCGTACGGGGCATGCTCTTCCTTTTTCAACAGGCGGTTGATGGACATAGCCGCACTGACATCAATGCTCTGCATGACGAGGCGGTCTTGGAACAACTGGGTCTTGGTGGATCCATAACCAACCGGCGGATGAACGGTTTTGCCAGCGCGATTTTTAAAATAAAAGAGGAGTTGAAAAAATTGTAGCCCCTTGCGTTTCATCGATTCATGCACATACAGGTTATGAGTCAATTGAGTAAGCACATCCTTCCCCATTAAAACGGATTATTATGGTCTCAAAGTTTACCTTTTTTGAAAATTCCCCAAAACAATCCCTCTGAAAAATTTTATTACACTTCGTTCATTTTTGCTTATACCGGAATATATGGCGCACATGCAAGCCATATGCGCAGACGAATAATATGCTTCCAAAAAGTGCAGTTTCTGGCGGGACATATTTAAGTCATTGTTTTTTAAAAACTTAATAAGACAATATAATTTTGGCACGCGGTTTGTAAAATATACGGGCAAACAACAAATACCAACATCAACAAAAGGAGGACAAAATGTTAGTAAAATGGAACCCAACACGTAACTTTTTTGCCTTTGATAAAGATATCGATCAATTTTTTGATGACTTCTTTACCGGCAATGTACCGGAAGCCCGTGAAGCAACAATGAGCCCACGGATCAACCTGGAAGAAAATGATAATGAATGGATTCTGACAGCTGAATTGCCAGGCGTTAAAAAGGACGACGTTACGGTTAATTTTCAGGACAATCTATTGACCCTTACCGGTGAAAAGAAATTCGAAAAAGAAGACAAAAAGAAACATTTTCACCGCATCGAAAGAAGCTATGGTCAATTTAGCCGCAGCGTTCAAATTCCCAGCTCTATTGTACTGGATAAGATTGACGCCAGGTATGAAGACGGTATATTGAACATCATTCTGCCAAAAGCAGAAGACGCCAAACCGAAACAAATTGCCGTTAAGGTTAAATAAAGCGGTGAAGCTGTAATAAAGGCCGGACTGAGTCCGGCCTTTTTTTTTAATATTCTGCTCTCAAAAACAAATAAAACATCAATTGTATTGACATTACTTCATTAGCTTAAAATCCCGATTGCCACAAGTTGAAGTAGTTGGAAATTTTACAACATTAAATTCAAGGTGAACATTGTTTTAAGGTTATTTTCAAGATTCAAAGCTTTCTTAATATCGTCAGTCAACCCTTCTTTCCAAAACGGGGATATTGTATCAAGCATTAAATCTAGGAATAGACGCGAACCGTCTTAGCGCTCTTGCGGGAACTTGCCTCGTCCGACAAACCCTGTCCCTTTATCCCCGTTCCTCGTCATTTGTGCGTTGTATTATTTTAGCGGACTTCTACTTAAAAGCTGGAGGCGGACAGAATTTTTCCCGACAGTTGGTTTGTCCAGCGAGCAGGTGCGTCATCCGAATCCATCGAGTCCTGCAGCCCCGACGAACGACTCGCGTTTAATCCGTCCGAATCCAACCGGCCAGTGATTTTCAAGTTGCCGATGCACGCGCTCGGATAGAAAAATTTCAATTTGAATAAACGCGTTTTGGGTCGGAGTGAAACGCCGGTTAGCATTACATTCTAAATTTCTACTAATTTCAGATCAATATATTCGCGTATTAATTTAAAATGTTTGTCCATAGAAAATAAAATAAGATCGTTATGAATGGCATTATCAACAATTATCAGATCAGGGATACCAACTTTGTTAATTCCATTTTTAAGACAAATCGTCTGGTACTCAATTATCCGATTCCAATTAATATTCAGTGGAATTTTTGATACTTCGGTCAGCAAATCAATTATTTTATTTTGGTTTCTAATTCTGAGGTTTGGAATAAGTTCGGACAAAATTAAATAATTCGTGCAAATTACGTTTTCATCAATGTATGAATCCATTACCTCAGAGTCATTCCCACCGCGGAAATAATCAATCCAAATTGAACTGTCTACCAATATTCTCATTGTCTTTTTCTTAAGGTATTTAAATCGATATCAAGATCTATCTTCCCTCTATATTTTTTCAAGCTCATTATTTTATTTTTTTGGATAATATTTTCCAAAGCAAGTTTGATTAGTTCTGTTTTGGTCCTACTTTGTGTTATTCTTAATGCCTCGTTTATAAGTCCTTCAGGAATATCTAATGTTGTTCTCATTTTCCACCTCCAAGTTTATGCATAAGATAATTGATTGTTTATGCATAATCAAGGATAAAACAAATGACTTTATTTATTTGAAAGTAATGCGAACGGCTTATTATAAACTGATTTTACACAGGTTGATTTTCGTACCCTGAATCACCGTACGGTGTAAAATA